>CAZIZD010000253.1:0-6882 GCA_964543615.1 uncultured Alcaligenaceae bacterium
TCTCCTCGATGCGGTGCCGCTTTAGTGCGCAACATCGTGCGGAATGGAAGTGGTGTCGCGGTTGTGCAGGCGAACCATGAGCTGGCAGGTGCTGTCGGCAATATCCGCGCTGCCGCCTGCACGGTTCACGCGAATGCCGAATCGCACGGACTCCGCCGCGCCGACCCACATCGAACCGGCACCCGCTGCGGCCTTCCACGTATTGCTCGCGGGCGAGCCGTACGCGGCGGACGCATTGACCGCTCCCCAGCTCGTGCCTCCATCGAGGCTCATCACCGGCACGGCGCGATACGTCATGCTGCCCGCGCCGCGCGCCGAGAACGTGAACGCGACCTCGCCCAACCGCGGGAACGTCGCGAGCGGCAGCGCGGCCGTCGCGCACACCACCGGACCCGCACCTGCGTCGGGGTCGAGGGCACCGGGCGCCGCATCCACGAAGGTATCGCGCGGCGTCAGCGCCGTCCCGAGACGATTCATGAATGCGGCCATGGCAAGACGCGATACGGTGGCGCTCGGGCAATAGCTGCCGGGCGCGCAGCCCTGCGTGACCGAGCGATTGCCGAGCCACTCGACGTTTGCGCAGAAGGGGTCGCCCGGGGGAACGTCCGTGAAGCCTCCGCAGGGAGCGACGACGAGCACCGCGAACGCCTGCACCGCAACCGGCGGGATGCCAGTGTCGGCGACGATCGTCTGCATCCACAGACCCTGCGATCCCGGCACGGGAACGCCTCCGATCGTGCCGGTCGCGGCATCGAATTCGATTCCGGCCGGCAGCGTTCCGCTGCGCCACAGCGTCGCCTGCGTAACGCCGCCGGCATTGATCGTCGCCGAGCAACCGGTGCCCACGACGCACACGAGCGCATTGCCCGTGCTGAACGCGGGACTCGTTCCCGCGTAGGGCACGGGCACGCTCTGGCTTTCCAGCGGATCGCTGCGCGCGGCGAACTCCGCCGCGTTGGAGCTGCCGTCGACGTCGGTGTCGATGCCCGCGGTGGCCCCTGTCGCCGATCCGAAATAGAGCGTCTCCCACCAGTCGGGCAGGCCGTCGCCGTCGGTGTCGGGTGGCACGATGCGATAGAGCACGCCGTCGAAGTAGCCGGCGGCATAGAGCTCGCCGCTTTCGTCCTCGCCGAACGCGCTGATGTTGGGCGTTGCCGTCAGCAGGAAGGCGGTGGTCCATGCGCCACTGCCGTCCACGGTGGCGCCCCACACCCGGCGCGAGGAAAAGTCGGTGTAGAGGTAGACGCCTGCAAGCGCCGGGATGCGGGTGCCGCGATAGCGATAGCCGCCGGTCACCGACACGCCCTGCGAGTGGTCGTAGTCGAGGATCGGCGGCACGTAGTTCGCCGGTGGCGTGCAGGTGGCTCCGAATGCGGGGTTGCACGCGTTGCCCTCGAGGATGCGCCATCCGTAGTTGCGCCCGCCCGGCGTGCCGATCGCCTCCAAGTCGATCTCTTCGCGCGCGCCCTGGCCCACGTCGCCGATGAAGAGATCGCCGGTAAGGCGGTCGAAGCCGTAGCGGAAGGGATTGCGAAGGCCCAGCGCCCAGATTTCCGGACACGTCCCGGACACACGATGCACGCACGTGGAGGTCGCGAACGGGTTGTCGGGCGGTATCGCGTAGTACGGCGTGGTCTCGACGTCGACGTTGAGGCGCAGCATTTTTCCGAGCCGCGACGAGAGCATTTGCCCGTTGTTCTCCGGGTCGTTGCCGCTGCCGCCGTCGCCGGTGCTCCAGTACAGGTAGCCGTCCTTGCGGAAGGCGAGCTTGCCGCCGTTGTGATTGCTCGCGCTGCTGTGCGGAATGGTGAGCAGGACCTGCCCGCTCGACAGCAGGGCACGATTGGCATTGGCCGGATCGCGATCGAAGCGCTCGAGCACCAGCGCACCGTCGCTGTTGCGCGTATAGAACGCGAACAGCCGGCCGTTGACCTGGTAGCCCGGATGGAAGGCCAGCGAGAGGAGACCGCGCTCGCCGCCGCCGGTCGTGCGCGTCGTGAGATCGAGGAACGGCTGCGGCAGGATGACCCCGCCCGAGACGATGCGAACGAGCCCGCCCTGCTCGACCACCATGAGGCGGCCGCTGCCGTCGGGGGGTGCTACGACGTCGACGGGACTGGCAAAGCCCGATACATGAGGCACGAACTGCAGCGCGCCTGCCCCGAGCGCGAACGCCGCGGCGTTGAACGGCGTGTCGGACGACCATTGCGGAAAGCCGGCCGCCGTCGCACGGCTGACGCCGTCGCTCGGACCTCGCGGCGCGACTGCCGTGTCGTAGACCACGCCGCCGTTGCCTTCGTCGAAGTGATGCAGTGTCACGGTCGCACCGTCACGTACGAACGGCGCGCGCGGCCGCGAGAAGTTTGCGTTGTAGCGCAGCGTGCGCGAAATGCGCATCTCGTCGAGCCAGCCCACGAACGAGGGAAACGCCGGGCCGGCGTCGTGCTTCTCTGCGCCGAGCACGAGGAAGGGATCGGAGTTGCTGCACGGCCCGCCGCAGAAGTCACCTGGGATGCCGTCGGACGGGTACGAGACGTCGCCGTCGGGACCATCGACTTGCGCGTCGAGATTGCCGTCGACGAAGATCCACATCCAACCGTCGGAGCGGCGGCGCTGGACGGCGACGTGATGCCAGTTGCCGTCGGTGACGATGGTGGTGCCGCACAGCGTGCGGTCGCCGGTGCCGTCCCCCGCCATGCCGAACACGATGCGCCCGCCGGCGATGGCGATGCCGAACTTGCGATCCTGGTTGAAGCGATCGCGATCGACGACCATGTTGCCGTTGATCCAGTTGGCGTTGGCCCCGCAAGTGACCGCGGGCGCGTTGTTGCCCGCTGCCGTCTTGACCCACAGCTCGAGGGTGAAATCCGTCGCGCCGACGTTGGCGGACGGTCCCGGCGTGCTCGTGGCGGGATCGTCGATGCGGATCTTCACGCGATCGACGTCGCCGGTTCCGGTGCCGTTGAAACGCAGCGAGTGTCCCGCCGCGTGAAGCGCGCCCGGCGTCGCGAGCGCGACGACGGTGGCGGCCACCAGGCACCAGAACCTCGACGGCCGCAGGCGCGGCGCGCAACGCGCAGGACACAACTTTGAAGCAGTCGAACCCATACCCGGCCTCCAGCCCTCATGCGGACGGCGCGGCCATTCTATGCCATTGTCATGGCGCCTGCACGTGGCCTTCGGACGAACGGCGACCATGCGCACCGACGCTGCCGACAGGACATCGCCCGGCGTGCTCGACGGAAGCGGTGTCGCGCTCGCGGCGATCCAGGGGACTGCACGCGCAATTGCACGAGCGCGACGGCGCGATTGCCGCGCTGCGAGCGCAGGTCGCGGAGCTCATCGAGGCCGTGGCGACGCTACGCGGTATGCGATGACGTAGAGGCCTTTGACCTTGCGGCGCCAGAGGCGCCGCGTCAGCGGTCACCGGCGGTACGTCGGGCGGCGATTCTGCGCGGCGGGGGTCGAGCGCGTCTCGATGTGGCGGAACGTGATGCGCCCCTTGGTGAGGTCATAGGGCGAGATCTCGAGCGACACCTTGTCGCCCGCGATGATGCGGATGTGATGCTTGCGCATCTTGCCCGCGCTGTAGGCGATGAGCGCGTGCCCGTTCTCCAGCGTGACGCGATAGCGGGCGTCGGGCATCACTTCGGATACCACGCCGTTCATTTCGAGGACTTCTTCCTTGGCCATTGACACGTCTCCCGGTGATTGAAAAACGAAAGGCCCGGCTTGTCGCCGGGCCCCTTTCGGAAGGCGGGCCGGACACTTTCGCGCCGGCGTGCCTTCGTGATGCGGGACCGTAGTCGCGCGTCAGACGACCGAGCGGATGTTCGCCGCCTGCAGGCCCTTGGGGCCCGTCTGCACTTCAAAGCTCACTTGCTGGCCTTCGCGGAGCGTCTTGAAGCCTTGCTCCTGGATGGCGGAGAAATGCGCGAAGAGATCCTTGCTGCCGTCAGCGGGCGTGATGAAGCCGAAGCCCTTGGACTCGTTGAACCACTTGACCGTACCTGTTGCCATGATGAATTTCCTGAATGAACAAAAGAGAAAGGGCGTCTGCCCTCGCAGGGCGAACGTCAAGATGGCAGGTGAGGATAAGAAGCAACCGCAGAGGGCGGCTACCTGAAGACCAACAACGGCACTACTCGAGGATCGCGACTTCCATTATGCGCTCATTGCGCGATCCACGCCAGCTAAATCGCTCGCAGGGCTCAGGTACCCGAGGATCCCGACGAAGACGGCTTGCGCCCCGCGCCGCGCGGCGGCACGTAGCCCGCGACCCGGCATTGCCAGGAATCGACCGGCTCATTGCGCGCGAATCGCGTGACGCGGCACGTGATGACCTCGCCCTTGCCCGCGAGCTCCTCGAGCCGGTCGCGCACCTTCTCGAGCGACATGCCGGTGTCCTGGGCAATGTCGGAGTCGAAGCACTGGCCGCGCTTGCGCAGGCATTCGAGAACGTCCACAGTTTGTTCCTTTCCGTCCCCAATGCGCGACGTGCGCAATCGCGCAGTATGCGCGCGATCGACTCCCCGCGCACTACAACGGACAACATTTATCCGCCACGAAAGAAGCGCGCCATCCGCCCCTTGTGAAAGCGCAGGCTGTAGCGTTCCGGAACGCGGGGAGGAAACACGAGGTTCCACGGCAGGACCGCGAGCTTGCGCACGAAGGCGTCCGGGGTGAGCAGCGTGTCGAGAACGGTCGACTCGATCATCTTGTGCCGTTCGCCGAATGCACCCATGAATCGCCTGCCCTCGACGAGGCTGGCATCGAGCAGGCGATGCATGATCCGGAGCTCGGCGGCACCGAGGATGCGCTGCCTTGCTGCGAGGCGCGGCAGGATCGGCGCGAGCATCTCATCGAACCCGTACGTTCGCACATGGGCTAGCAGCAAATGCAGCGAAGCCACCGCCAGCTCGCTGTCCAGCGAGGCCAGCAGCGCGTCCCAGTCGAGCGTTTGCGCGGACGTCCTCAGCAGGAAGAGCGCATCGAAGAGCGGGATCGCGAACGTCGGATGCGTCCCGTTGCGCACGATGTCCCGCAGCCAGTAGCACGCGATGTAGGCGAGTTGCAGCTCATCGGAGAGGCGAAGCACCGGCTGCTCGTGGAACGTGGTCGCGATGGACTTGCCCGCCACCGCGCCCGGACTGAATAGCAGCCCGCCGTTGATGGGCGCGTCCCGCGGGAAGAGCGCGGTGTGCGGCTCGATCCAGACATCCCGATGCGGATCGCGCAGGGGCGCTCCATGAGGTTCGTCCTCGCCGCCGATCCAGTCCGAGTTGTGCGCATAGCCCAGGTCGAGCAGCGCCGATTCGACCCGCGAGGCATCGCGCACGGACAGCAGGACGTCGACGTCGCCCATCGGGCGCAGGTGTGGGGCCGGGTAGCACTGATACGCGATGGAGATGCCCTTGAGAAGCGTGACGGGTGCGCCAAGGCCTGCGCACACATCGACCACTTGACCGGCACTTTCGCGCTGGGCGCCATGAGTGAAGCGTGCCATCAGCTCCGCGGCTTTCAGCGCCTCGACCCAGCGCGGGGACAGTGCGCCAAGCCGGTCGCGCGCGGCGTGATGCAGTAGCGGCGCGAGGCCCGCATCGAAGACGTGTTGCAGCTCCCGGTCGTTGTACTCCCGTGCAACAAGATCCACCGGTGTGTATCCATCGCGGTCCGGTGATGCAGCCCACTCGAGGAGCGCGCGCACCAGGCCCCGCCGCGCTGTCGCACGCATGGAACTCGGACCGGATTCGCGCCGTTCGCTCACTCGCTTGTACCGCTGGGCAGTCCGTATACACCGATTGCCCACATTGCGTGGTAAGAGTAAGAAGTGGGATATAGGGTCAAGTGAGCAATTGACGCTTATTGAAAGATTTACAAATAACTGAACGCTACATTTTGTAAGCGTTGCCTTGAGCAATCAGCGAATATTAGTATGACCATTAACGCGATTAGTCCTTCGGAAGCGCTTACCATACAGACCGTGGGGAAGGAGTTGTTGATCCTCGACCAGCGTGCTGGGCTTATTCACCAGCTCAATGAGACGGCAGCGCTGATCTGGCAGAAGTGCGAAGCGGGACATACTCCCCAGGAGATGGCGCAGTGCCTGGCGGAGAATTACGAGATTGGGGAGGAAGTGGCTGCGATGGAAGTCGTGGTCACTTTGCAGAAGTTGCGTACGCTGAACCTGGTCGATTGATCGGGATCCGGCAAGTTGCTTTGCGTACGGACGCTGTCCGGTACCCAACAGGAGGTCGAAGTGTCGAAGTCCAAGCAGGATCCCAAGCAGTCCCGTCGTGAATTCGTGAAGAAGGCCGTCTACGTCGCACCGGCCATCGTAACCCTCAAGGCCGTTCCGGCGTTTGCCAAGGCGGGATCGGACAAGTCGCCGACGTCCCCCAAGCCGATTCCGGCCGAAACCCACTGACACGCCGCTGTCGCCGCTTAACTTCCTGATCCTGGGACAGCAGGTCCGCGTCGACTGTCCCGAAGGCCTGCCGTTGCAAGTCATCGCTGCGAATTTCGCCGCGATGACCGCCCCGGCGAACGACGCCGCACCCGATCTCTTCTACCGCGTCACGCGAGGCTCCGTCTCGGGCACGTTCTCGCTCGCCTGCGCGGGCCAGTCCCTCGAAGACGATCTCGATCCGGGCGATCTCCTCTTCGCACTCGAGAAGAGCGTCGTCGTCGAACTGCAGAAGCGACGCCCGGACCTCTTCTTCCTGCACGCCGCCGCGATCGAGCGTGACGGCGTCGCGTACCTGCTGGCGGCGGAGTCAGGCTCAGGCAAGTCCACGACCGCATGGGGCATGCTGCATCATGGATTCCGGTATCTGAGCGACGAGCTCGGCCCTATCGACCTCGAAGGCATGCGCGTCTTTC
>CAZIZD010000254.1:0-6875 GCA_964543615.1 uncultured Alcaligenaceae bacterium
TTGCCGCCCGCGGTGGCATCGCTGTCCAAGCGCGAGCGCGAGGTGCTCGACCTCATTCTCGACGGCCGCCAGACGCGAGCGATCGCCGAGGCGCTGTTCATCAGCGTCAAGACGGTGGAGTTCCATCGCAGCCGCATCCACGCCAAGCTCGGTGTGACCTCGATGGCCGAGCTCTTCAATCTCTGCATGGGACGGCAATTGCGGCGTCCGGCGGCGCGGGCGGAAGCGCATACGGCCTGACGCGACGGGCTCCACGGGCGGTGGGAAGGGGTTGGGGTTGAGTCCCGAGCAGGCACCCAGGCAGGCGCGCGCCTCGCCCATGGAGAAGAAGGTCGTCGTTGCCTCGTCGCTCGGCACTGTCTTCGAGTGGTACGACTTCTATCTCTACGCGACCCTCGCGCCCTTTTTCGCCGCACTCTTCTTTCCGCCCGGCAATCAGACGGCCGCGCTGCTGGCGGCATTCGCGACCTACGCGGCAGGGTTCCTGATCCGCCCCTTCGGCGCGCTTGTATTCGGGCGGGTCGGCGACCTCGTCGGACGCAAGTACACGTTCCTGGCCACCATCCTGGCAATGGGATTCGCGACGTTCGCGGTGGGCCTGTTGCCGACGTACGCAAGCGTGGGTTGGCTCGCGCCCATCCTGCTGGTCGTGCTGCGTCTCATCCAGGGCCTGGCGCTCGGCGGCGAATATGGCGGCGCGGCGACCTACGTCGCGGAGCACGCCGCACCGGGCAGGCGCGGCTTCGCCACGGCGTGGATCCAGACCACGGCTTCGCTGGGCTTCTTCCTTTCACTCCTGGTGATCGGCATCTGCCGCTTCGGCGGCCTCATGACGCCGGAGCAGTTCGCCGAGTGGGGGTGGCGAATCCCGTTCCTCGTCTCGCTGCTGCTGCTCATCTTCTCCATCTACATCCGGCTCAGGCTGGACGAGTCGCCCGTGTTCCAGCGGATGAAGGCGGAAGGGAAGGGCAGCAAGGCTCCGATCACCGACAGCTTCCTGCGCTATCCCAACAACAAGTACGTGCTCCTCGCGCTCCTCGGCGCAACCGCGGGGCAGGGCGTCGTGTGGTACACGGGCCAGTTCTACGCTCTGTACTTCCTCACGATCACGCTGAGGGTCGACGGGCAGACGGCGTACACCCTGCTCGGCTTCTCGCTCCTGCTCGCCACGCCGTTCTTCATAATCTTCGGGTGGCTCTCCGACCGGATCGGACGCCTCAAGATCATCCTAGCGGGCTGCCTCGTCGCCGCGCTCACGTACTTTCCCCTGTTCGGGGCGCTCACGCACTACGTGAATCCCGCGCTCGAGCGGTTCCAGCAGGCGAATCCCATAACCGTGCAGGCACGCGGCTGCAACTTCCATCTCTTCGTTGGCCCCTGGTCGCAGTTCACGGATTGCGACCACGCCAGGGACTTCCTCGCCAAGGCCGGCCTCTCCTTCACGTCATCCGAACTGCCGGCCGGGTCGCCCGAGAGCGTCGTGGTGCGGATCGGCGACACGGAGCTTCGCGGCTGGGACCCGGCGAAGTTCAGCGAAGCGTTGGAGGCCAGGGGATTTCCTTCGAAGGCGGACCCAGGCGCGATTCACTGGGGCATGACGTTGCTCATCCTGTTCGTCATGATGATCTACGTCACCATGGTGTACGGACCCATCGCGGCATTCCTGGTCGAGATGTTCCCGACCAGGATCCGGTACACGTCGCTGTCGATGCCTTACCACATCGGCAACGGATGGTTCGGGGGCGTGTTGCCGCTCCTCGCGACCGCCCTGGTGGCGGTGAACGGCAACATCTATTACGGCCTGTGGTACCCGGTTGCCGTGGCGTCGATGACGTTCATCGTGGGTCTCTTGTTCCTTCGTGACCGCAAGGGCATCGACCTCAACGCGGACGATCCGGCATCCCGGTGACGCGAAGACTCCTCTAGCGTTCCCCCGCAAGCTCGCTCTCGTGCCAGCGCGAGAGCGCGAGATGCGACAGGAGGCCCACCGCGAGATAGAGCGCGATCCCCGCGAGCGTGATGAGCACGAGCGCCGCGAACAGCCGCGGCACGTTGAGCTGGATCCCCGCCATGAGGATCTGGTAGGCGAGCCCAGCGCCCTGTCCTCCCGTGCCCGCGACGAATTCCGCGACCACCGCGCCGATGAGCGCGAGCCCGCTCGCGACGCGCAGTCCCGCGAAGAAATACGGCAGCGCGCTCGGGATGCGCAACCGCACGAGCGTCTGCATTCGCGTCGCCCGGCTCATGCGGAAGAGGTCCGCGAGCCCGGGATCGACGCTTCGCAGGCCCACCGACGTGCTCGAGATGATCGGGAAGATCGCCACCACGACCGCGCACAGCACGAGCGCCACGTGCGTGTCCTGCACCCAGATGATGATCAGCGGTGCGATCGCCACGATGGGCGTCACCTGCAGGAGGATCGCATAAGGGAGCAGGCTCGCCTCGATGATCCTGCTCTGCGCGAACACGAGTGCGATCGCGACACCGGCGGCGATTGCAATCGCCAGCGCGGTCAGCGCGATTTGCACCGTCACCACGAGCGAGGAAAGGAGGAGCGCACGGTCCTCGATCATCGTCTGCGCGATGCGCAGCGGCGATGGCACGAGATAGGCGGGCACGTCGTACACGGCGACCGCGACCTGCCATGCGGCAAGCAGGACGACGGCGAGCCCCAGCGGCGCGACGAGGCGCAGGACATGATCGCGCGTCATGGATGCGCGATGATGTCCGAGACTCGCGCGCACCAGCCCGCGAACCCGGCCGTGCCGCGGTAATCCGGCGTGCGCGGATGCGGCCCGTCGACGGCAAGGTCGGCCGCGACGCGTCCCGGGCGCGCGCTCATCACCACGATGCGGGTGGCGAGGTACACCGCTTCCTGGATGCTGTGCGTGACGAAGATCACGGTGAGGCCGCGCGCGGCCCACAGCGCGCCGAGGTCGTCGTCGAGGCGGTGCCGCGTGAATTCGTCGAGGGCCGCGAAAGGCTCGTCCATGAGCAGGATCGAGGGAGACACGGCAAGAGCGCGCGCGATGGCGGCGCGCATCTGCATGCCGCCGGAGAGCTCGCGCGGATAGCGCCTGCCCGCGTCGGCGAGGCCGACGAGCGCGAGCGCGTCGCGCACCGCCGCATCGGCGGCGTCACGCGGCGTGTGCGTGAGATCGAGAGGCAATCGCACGTTGCCCTCCACGCGCGCCCACGGCATCAGCGTGGGCGACTGGAACACCATCGCGAGGCGCGCATCCTCACGCGTGACGACGCGGCCTTCGGTGGGTGCGACGAGCCCCGCGATCATGCGCAGCAGCGTCGTCTTGCCGCAGCCGGACGGACCGAGCAGGGCCACGAATTCGCCGCGCCGTACCGCGAGGTCGACCGGCGCGACGGCTAGCGTTCCCGTCGGGTACGTCTTGCTCGCGCCTTCGACCGCGATGACGGTATCGGTCAGGGCGTGACCTTCACCTGGTTCACGAGCTCGAGCGACCACGCCTTCGTGTAGTCCGTGCCGGCCTTGGCGAGCCCCGTGCCCTTCAGGAACTCCACCGTGGCCTGCCAGCGCGCGTCGGTCATCGAGAGAAGACCCGCGGTTGGGGCGCCGCCTCCCGCCACGATGCCGTACTCGCGCATCTTGCGCACGCCGTAGGCGAGGAGCTCGTCGCTCATCTGCGGGTTGTCCTTCTTGATGAGCGCGTTGCCGGGCGCCGGATTGGCGAGATAGCTCTTCCACCCTTCGGCGGAAGCCTGCACGAAGCGCTTGAGCGCGTCGTGGCGGCGGATCAGGTTGGCGCGCGTGACGGCCAGGACCTCGGAGTAGGGCGGGTAGCCCAGGTCCGCAAGCAGGAACACGACGGGCGTCACGCCGGCCTTCTCGATGGAGAAGGGCTCCGAGGTCGCGAAGCCCTGCTGCGAGAGGTTGGAGTCCGCCAGGAACGGCTGCACCGAGAAACCGTACGGACGCTTCTGGGCGTCGGTAAAGCCGTACTTCTGCTTGAGCCAGGGCCAGAAAGTGGTGTTGCTGGCGGCGCCGATCGCGATGGGCTTGCCCTTCAAGTCCTCGAGCTTGGCGACCCCGGGATGCGCGATGATCACCGTGGGGTTCTTCTGGAAGGTGGCGGCGACCGCGACCAGCGGCACCGCCTGCTCCACCGCCGACAGCACCTGCAATCCGTCCGCCATCGCGACGTCGATCTGGTTGGCGGCAAGGAGCTGGAGGCCATTGACCTGCGGCCCGCCCATCCTGATGGTGACGTCGAGGCCGTGCTTCTTGTACAGGCCCTCCGCGAGCGCCTGGTAGAAGCCGCCGTGCTCGGCCTGGGCGAGCCAGTCGGTGGCGAAGACGATCTTCTCCTGCGCGGCGGCGAGGGTGGGGAGCGCAGCGAGCAGCAGGCAGGCGAGCGCGCGCGTCGGGCGTGGCATCGGGGGACCTCGGAAAGAAAGCGACCGGCGAAAGCATAGCAGCGCTTGCGCGCCGGGCCGTCACCGGTTTAGGATTCGAAGTGCTATAGAGGTCAATTATTCATCTGTGAGGCTTTACCTGTCAGGCATTTGGCCTTGGAGCCGGCTCGATCGTTAGAGGCTCGATCGTCCTGGCGTTCGGTCTTCTCGAGTCCTTCGTGAGCATCGCGTGAACATCGTCTGCATCGGTGGGGGGCCCGCGGGCCTGTACGCCGCGCTGCTCCTGAAGCAGCGCGATCCGTCGCACCGCATCACCGTCGTCGAGCGCAACCGGCCCTACGACACGTTCGGATGGGGCGTGGTCTTCTCGGACCAGACGCTCGGCAACCTGCGCGAGGCCGACGGGCCGACGGCGGAGGCCATCCTCACGGCGTTCAATCACTGGGACGACATCGAGGTCAACATCCGCGGCCGCAAGATCAGGAGCAGCGGCCACGGATTCTGCGGCATCGGCCGCAAGCGCCTGCTCAACATCCTGCAGGAACGGTGCGAGGCGCTCGGCGTGGAGCTGGTGTTCGAGACCGACGCCGACAGCGACGAGGCCTATCCCGGCGCGGACCTGGTGATCGCCAGCGACGGGCTCAACAGCCGCATCCGCTCGCGCTACGCCGCGACCTACCGGCCCGACATCGACCTTCGTCTTTGCCGCTTCGTATGGCTCGGCACGCGCAAGCTCTTCGAGGCGTTCACGTTCGCGTTCGAGGAGACGGAGCACGGCTGGTTCCAGGCGCACGCGTATCGCTTCGACGACACGACGTCGACGTTCATCGTCGAGGCGCCCGAGCCCGTGTGGCAGGCCGCGGGTCTCGATCGCATGGAGAAGGAGGCGTCCATCGCGTTCTGCGAGCGGCTGTTCGCGCGTTATCTCGATGGTCACGCGCTCATGTCCAACGCGACGCACCTGCGCGGCTCGGCGCAATGGATCCGCTTTCCGCGCGTCGTCTGCCAGCACTGGGTGCACTGGCGCGGCAACGTTCCGGTCGTGCTGCTGGGGGACGCCGCGCACACGGCGCATTTCTCGATCGGCTCCGGAACCAAGCTTGCCCTCGAAGACGCGATCGAGCTCGCCCGTTGCATCGGCGCGCGTCCCGGCGACCTGCGCGGCGCGCTCCACCAGTACGAGACGGTGCGCGGCGTCGAGGTTCAGCGCATCCAGAACGCCGCGCGCAACTCCACCGAGTGGTTCGAGAACGTCGCACGCTACGCGAACCTGCCGCCCGAGCAGTTCGCCTACTCGCTCCTCACGCGCAGCCAGCGCATCAGCCACGAGAACCTGCGGCTGCGCGACAAGGCCTATCTCGAGGGCTACGAGGATTTCCTCGCCGAGCGCTCGGGTGTGGCGCGCCAGCCATCGCAGGCGCCCATTCCGCCGATGTTCACGCCGTTCAAGGTGCGCGACGTGGTGCTCCGCAATCGCGTCGTGGTCTCGCCGATGGCGCAGTACTCGTGCGTCGACGGCATGCCGGCCGACTATCACCTCGTGCATCTCGGTGCGCGCGCGATGGGCGGGGCGGGCCTCGTGTTCGCCGAGATGACCTGTCCGTCGCCGGACGCGCGCATCACGCCGGGTTGCCCCGGGCTCTGGAGCGAAGAGCAGCGCGACGCCTGGAAGCGCATCGTCGACTTCGTGCACGCGCACTCGGAGGCGAAGATCGCGATGCAGGTCGGGCACGCCGGCGCGAAAGGGTCGACGCGCGTGCCGTGGGAAGGCGAGGACCTGCCGCTGCCCGAAGGCAACTGGCCGCTGGTCTCGGCGTCCCCGCAACAGTACCTCGACGGGGTCAGCGACTGGTCGCGCGCCATGACGCGCGAGGACATGGACCGCGTGCGCGACGACTTCGTGCGCTCGGCGCGCTACGCAGCGCAAGCCGGGTTCGACTGGCTCGAGCTTCACTGCGCGCACGGCTACCTGCTGTCGGGCTTCATCTCGCCGCTCACCAACGCGCGCACCGATGCATATGGCGGATCGCTCGCCAACCGCCTGCGCTATCCGCTCGAAGTGTTTGCCGCCATGCGCGAGGCGTGGCCCGTTCACTTGCCGATGTCGGTGCGCATCTCCGCGCACGATTGGGTCGAAGGCGGCATCACCCCCGACGACGCCGTGGAGATCGGGCGCGCCTTCAAGGCCGCGGGCGCCGATTTGATCGACTGCTCCTCGGGTCAGGTGTCCAAGAGGCAGCAGCCCGTCTACGGCCGGATGTTCCAGACGCCGTTCGCCGATCGCGTGCGCAACGAGGCGGATATCGCGACCATCGCGGTGGGGGCCATCTCGGAGGCCGACCACGTCAACAGCATCGTCGGGGCAGGGCGGGCGGACCTTTGCGCCATCGCGCGGCCGCATCTTGCCAATCCCGCGTGGACGCTCATGGAGGCGGCGAAGATCGGCTATCTCGATGTCCAGTGGCCGAAGCAGTATCGCAGCGCCA
>CAZIZD010000255.1:0-791 GCA_964543615.1 uncultured Alcaligenaceae bacterium
CGGAGTCGAAGATGAAGAACTCGGGCTCGGGTCCGAAGTACGCGGTGTCACCCAGGCCGGAGGCCTTGAGGTAGGCCTCGGCGCGCTTGGCGAGCGAGCGCGGGTCGCGCTCGTAGCCCTTGCCGTCCGACGGCTCGACGACGTCGCAGGTGATGAGCAGCGTCGTTTCGTCCATGAACGGATCGATGTTGACGGTGGCGGGATCCGGCATCAGCAGCATGTCGGAGGCCTGGATGCCCTTCCAGCCTGCGATCGACGAACCGTCGAAGGCGTGGCCCGAATCGAACTTGTCCTGCGTGAATTGCCTGGCGGGCACGGTGACGTGCTGCTCCTTGCCGCGGGTGTCGGTGAAGCGAAGGTCGACGAACTTGACCTCTTTGTCCTTGATCATCTTGAGCACGTCGGCGGGTGTTGCCATGCAGGTCTCCTACTTGCGTTTGACGAATTGGGCATTGGCGGGCCGTAGGTACGGCACGCGAGCCTTGGGATGGAAGTACGGGCTCCGGGTTTTAGCGAGAAGCGTGCCTGCGCTAAAAACTCCGAAAATCAAAGAGTTATGTGGCTCTCAGGCGGGCAATGCGAAGTGAGGCAGGCCCATTTTGCACTGGAAACGGGCGCACGCGCAACCGCATGCACCAAAATGGAAAGCCCTTTTCAGGGAAAGAACAGATAGAGGCGGTAGCCCGCCTGCGTGGTGGCGCTCGCATCGATGAAGAGCTTGACGGGCACCTCGCCGTTGCCCGGGATGCCGCCCGAGGTATTCACCGTCCCGCTTACGTACTCGGCGGGTG
>CAZIZD010000255.1:801-6866 GCA_964543615.1 uncultured Alcaligenaceae bacterium
CCTGGTCGTTGGCGTCGGTCAGCGTGAGCTCGAGGTATGGATATCCGATGGGATGCGCCGCGCGATTGCGCAGCGTCGCGGTGAGGATGAGGAGGCCCTTGTGCGCGGGGTCGGCCTGCAGGTCCGATGCGTCGATCGACAGCGCCGCCACGTCGCGCAGCGGCCGGATCGTGCAGCCGGCGGCGGCGCACAGCCGCTGCAGGGTGGGCTTGGTCGCCGGCGCGTAGGCGGCGAGCGCATCCCTGAAGTGGAAGACGGTTTGCAGGAGCAGGGCGAGCACGAGGAGCGGAATGCCGATGGCGCCGGCGATCTTGGCGGCACGCGAGCGCTCGGGCTTCGTTTCCCAGGCGAAGCGGTTCTCGTAATCGGTGGCGGACACCGGCGGCGACGCCGTGGCCGGCTGGGGCGCATCGGGCGACTCGAGGGCGTGCGCGCTGCGCAGCGTGACGGTGGGCGGCCCCTTCAGGAGCTCGTCGTGCGTCTCGGGATCGGCGATGGCCGGAGGATCGAGCTCGATCAGCTCGTCGCGCCCGTTGAACACCGTGCGGCAATGGCCGCATCGCACCTGGCCCGCGCGCAGCTCGAGTTGCGGCTCCGTCACGCGGAATATCGTCTTGCAGCCGGGGCAGCGCGTGAAGAGCTCGTCGGTCATCGGGGGAGCGAGCGTGGGATCGTTTGTCGTTTATCGGGAGGCGAGGAGCACCCAGCCATCCTCCTCGCGTACCGCCGCGAGTTTAAACCAAGGGGCATACGCCGCGCGCACCTCGTCCGCCTGCGCGGCGAGCACGCCCGAGAGCGCGATCGCACCGCCGGGCGCGACGCGTGCGCACAGCGCGGGCGCCAGCAGCACGAGCGGATTGGCAAGGATGTTGGCCACCACGATGCCGAACCGGCCCCCGCCCAAGCCATCCGGCAGCGTGAAACGTGCGTCGACATCGTTCATCGCGGCGTTCGACACGCTCGCTCGAATCGCCTGCGGATCGATGTCCACGCCGGTGGCGCTTGCAGCGCCGAGCTTGGCGGCCGCGATCGCGAGGATGCCCGAGCCGCAGCCGTAATCGAGGAGCGACTCGCCCCCGCGAATCGATCCGCGCAGCCACGCGAGGCAAAGCCGCGTCGTGGGATGCGATCCCGTGCCGAACGCAAGGCCGGGATCGAGCCGCAGGCAAAGCGCGCCCGGCCGCGGAGGCTGCGACCAGGTGGGGACGATGAAGAAATCAGATGCGATCTCGATCGGCCCGAACTGCGACTGCGTCTTGCGCACCCAGTCCTCGTCGGCGACGGGATACGTCTCGAACGGCGGAACCGCGAGGCCCGTGCTGCCGGACGCTTCCGCGACGAGGCCGTTCACGTCGGCATCGTGCGCGAGCAGCGCCACCACGCGCGACATCTGCCACAGCGACGACGGGGGCATGCCGGGCTCGCCGAACATCGGCGTCTCGCGTTCGGTGCCTTCGAAAGGATCGGAGACGTCGACGGAGAGCGCACCGGCGTCGATCAGCGCGTCCGACCAGGCCTCCGCCTCCGCCGCGGATACGTCGAACCGCAGTGCGACGTACGTCATGGACGGGCGATCACCCGCGCGCCGCGGGGCCGCCCCAAGGCTCGCGCGACCCCCTCGGGGGGCAGCGAGCGACGCCGTTGTGAGCGTGGGGGCTCACTTCCTCTTCGCCATTCGCTCTTCGAGGTAGTGGATCGAGGTGCCGCCCTGCACGAACTTGTCGTCGTTCAGGAGCTCCTGGTGCAGGGGAAGATTGGTCTTGATGCCCTCGACGATCATCTCGGACAGCGCGATGCGCATGCGCGCGAGCGCCTGCGCGCGCGTGTCGCCGTACGCGATCACCTTGCCGATCATGGAGTCGTAGTTGGGCGGCACGAAATAATTCTGGTAGGCGTGCGAATCGACGCGGATGCCCGGGCCGCCCGGCGGATGCCACGACGTGATGCGGCCGGGAGAAGGCACGAACGTCCACGGATCCTCGGCGTTGATGCGGCACTCGATGGCGTGTCCGCGACGCACGACGTCGCGCTGGCGGAACGCGAGCTTGCGTCCCGCGGCGATCAGGATCTGCTGCTGCACGATGTCGATGCCGGTGATCGCCTCGGTCACCGGATGCTCGACCTGCACGCGCGTGTTCATCTCGATGAAGTAGAACTCGCCGTTCTCGTACAGGAACTCGAACGTCCCCGCGCCGCGATACGCGATCTTGCGGCACGCGTCGGCGCAGCGCTCGCCGATGCGGGTGAGCGCGCGCGGATTGATGCCGGGCGCGGGCGCCTCCTCGATGATCTTCTGGTGGCGCCGCTGCATGGAGCAGTCGCGCTCGAAGAGATACACCGCGTTGCGGTGCTCGTCGGCGAGCACCTGGATCTCGATGTGGCGCGGGTTGGTGAGGAACTTCTCCATGTACACGGTCGGATTGCCGAACGCAGCCTGCGCCTCCGACCGCGTCAGCGAGACCGCGGGAATCAGCGCCGCCTCGGTGTGCACCACGCGCATGCCGCGGCCGCCGCCGCCGCCCGCCGCCTTGATGATCACGGGATAGCCCACGGCGCGCGCGATGCGCACCACCTCCTTCGGGTCCTCGGGCAGCGCGCCCTCCGAGCCGGGCACGCACGGCACGCCCGCCTTGTGCATGGCCGCCTTGGCGCTCACCTTGTCGCCCATGAGGCGGATGGTCTCGGCGCGCGGGCCGATGAACACGAACCCCGACTTCTCGACCTTGTCCGCGAAGTCGGCGTTCTCGGAGAGGAAGCCGTACCCGGGATGGATGGCCTGGGCATCGGTGACCTCGGCGGCCGCGATGATCGCGGGGACGTGCAGGTAGCTCTGCGCCGACGGCGGCGGGCCGATGCACACCGACTCGTCGGCGAGGCGCACGTACTTGGCGTCGCGGTCGGCCTCGGAATGAACGACGACGGTCTTGATGTCGAGCTCGCGGCACGCGCGCTGCACGCGCAGCGCGATCTCGCCGCGATTGGCGATCAGGACCTTGTCGAAGAGCTTGCCGGACTTGGGTGCAGCCACGTCAGTCGGGACTCACGGCTAGCCGATCACGAACAGCGGCTGCCCGAACTCGACCGGCTGGCCGTTCTCGACCAGGATGGCCTTGATGACCCCACCCTTGTCGGCCTCGATCTCGTTCATGAGCTTCATCGCCTCGACGATGCAAAGCGTTGCACCTTCCTGCACCGTGTCGCCGACTTCGACGAACGACTTCGAGCCCGGGGTGGCGGCGCGGTAGAACGTGCCGACCATCGGGCTCTTCACGACGTGACCCGTTTCCTCTTCGGGCGCAGCGGGGGGTGGTGCGGTCGCGGCCGTCGCGGGCGCCGTCGCAGGACCGGGAGCCGCGGCAACCGCGACCACCGGCTGCGGCACGGCGAGCGGGGCGACGACACCGTGCGATCGGGTGATCCGCACGCGCTCCTCGCCCTCCTGGATTTCGAGCTCCGCGATTCCGGACGTCTCGACGAGCTCAATCAGCGTCTTGAGCTTGCGCAGGTCCATGGCTTACATCCCCGAAAGGAGCTTGGAAGGGTGACTGCCGCGCTCGCAACTGACCGATCCTCCCGGCTCGATCGGCCGGACAGTCATTATCGTCCGGCGCGGAGTTTGCGACGGATCAGAAATGTTGTCCAGCGATTTCGTCGCAACTCAAAGCAGTTGAGCGACGATGGACTGGAGTTTGGCCGGTTTGAGCTCGCCCAACTGGGTGTGTACCACGGCTCCCTTGCGGTCCAGGACGACCGTGAACGGCAACGCCATGACCGTGTTCCCCAGGGCCTTCGACAGCTCCATCGCACCGAAGCCGCCTATCAGAGTGGGATAGTTAAGGCCGATCTCTTTCGCGAATTGCTCGACTTTGTCGGCCTGATCGACGGCGATGCCGACAAATTGCAGCCCTTTCGGGCCGTATTGCTGCTGGGCCTTGATGAATTCCGGCATCTCTTCCCGGCACGGCGCACACCATGTCGCCCAGAAGTTGACGATCACCACCTTGCCCCGCCACTGGTCGAGGCGCTGCTCCTTGCCGGCGGGGTCGGGCAGGGCGAGACCCGCGAGCGCGGCGGTGGCCTGCGGCGAAGCGGGTTCGGCGGCCTGGCGCTGCATGCCGAAGTAGATGCCGGCCGCGAGCGCGGCTGCCGCGGCGACGCCCAGGAGCGTCCAGCGAAGTGACGTGCGCATCAGTTGAACCAGTTCTTCTTGCGGGGCGTGGCCTCGACGACCGGGCCGGGTCCCTTGCCCGCTTCCGGCAGCGTGAGGGTGAGCTTCTGCCGGGTGGCGGGATAGCACACACCGGCGTCCGCGCAGCCCTGGGAGTCGGCCACCAGCACCACCGGCTTGCCGGCCGCCGATTCGGGGAGCGGCAGCTTGACGACCACCTCCCCGCGATACGTCTCGACCTTGCCGAAGAACTGATCCTCCTTGACCTTGCCTGCGGGCAGCGTCACGGCGATCTCTTCCATGCCGGGATCGAGCGCGAACTTCATTTTGTCGCGGTACATGTAGTAGCCGTCGGTGACCGAGAACCTGGCCTCGAGCGTCCGCGGGTCGAGGGCGCGCGCCGAGAAGCGGAATGCCTCCTGCGGCGGAAGAAGCTTCGGGTCCGCCTGCGCGGCCACCGTGACGGCCGCGAGCAGCGCCGCGAGCGCGAGCGTGGCAGCGCTAGGCGTCCGCGGTCTCCGCGCGGATCCAGTCGATATAGCGTTCGAGTCCATGGATGACGGGGACAGCGACGACCTCGGGAAGTTCGTAGGGGTGGACGGCCAGCACGGCCGCTTCCACCGCGGGATACAACGCCGCCCGTGTCTTGATGACCACCGGCACCTCGCGTGCAGTTTCGATTTCACCGCGCCAGTGATACATTGATTCGACGGGCGCGCCGACGTTCACGCAAGCGGCCAGCCGTCCCTTCACGAGCGATCGCGCGAGAGCCCGCGCCGACTCGTCATCGGGCAGCGAAGTCAGCACCAGGATCGCCGCGTCCGCCAAGGAGACTCCATGCGTTTCTTCGTGCTCGCGATTCTACTGGCATTCCCCGCCGCCGACCTGTACGTCACGTCGCGCATCGCCCGCTGGACAGGCGTGCCCCTATGGGTATGGCTCACCGGATCGTTCCTCGGCGGGCTCCTGCTCCTGCGCAACGAGCGCCTCGAGTTTCGCGCACGCATGGTCGCAGCCCTGCACGGCGAGCAGTCGATCCTCCGCGGCATGCTCGACAGCGGGCGCAAGGTGCTGGCCGCGTTCCTTTTCATCCTGCCCGGCTTCGTATCGGACGTGATGGCGCTGCTCCTGCTCGCGCTCCCGATGAACGTCGGACGCGACTTCGCGCCGCAGGCCGCCGGGCGCGCGCGGCGCGAGACCCTCGAAGGCGACTATCGCCGGGTGGAGTAGCGTCGCGCGCGGTGCGCTTTCCGGCGCTCGCCGCTATTTCATCCTGTCGATGACCGTGGGCTGCGCCTTCCCCGCGCGCCGGTAAGCCCACACCATCATCGCGACGCCGGTCGCGATCATCGGCAGCGACAGGAGTTGCCCCATCGTGAAGCCGCCCGCGAGGTAGCCCAGGAAGCTGTCGGGCTCGCGGGCGTACTCGGCAATGAACCGGAACGACCCATAGCCCGCGAGAAAGAGGCCCGACACCGCCCCGGTGGGACGCGGACGGCTCGCGTATAGCCACAGGATCACGAACAGCGCCACACCCTCGAGCGCGAACTGGTAGAGCTGCGAAGGGTGGCGCGGCAGGTTGTCGACCTGCGGAAAGACCATCGCCCACGGCACGTCGGTCACGCGCCCCACGAGCTCGCCGTTGATGAAGTTGCCGAGGCGTCCCGCCGCGAGGCCGAGGGGGACGAGCGGCGCCACGAAGTCCGTCACCTCGAGCCACCGCTTGCGGCGCACGCGCGCGAACACATAGAGCGCCACGAGCACCCCCAGGAATCCGCCGTGGAAGCTCATGCCACCCTGCCACACCATGAGGATCTCGAGCGGGTGTGCCGCGTAGTAGAGCGGCTTGTAGAACAGCACGTAGCCCAGCCGCCCGCCCAGCACGATGCCCAGCGTC
>CAZIZD010000256.1:0-2560 GCA_964543615.1 uncultured Alcaligenaceae bacterium
CTACCTCACGCACGAGGAGCTGCGCGTGCTCGAGTGGTCGCAGCGGCTGGCCCTGCGCCGGCGCAACGTGCTCGCGGACGGCAGCGGCCTCGCGGTGGGCGCGTCGCTGTGGTCGCGCGCGGCACGCGGCGGCGCGCAGGCGCTCGCACAGCCGGTCGGAGCCATTGCAGCAGGATGCCGGGCCGATCTCGTGGTGCTGGACGAGCGCGACCCCGCGCTCGCGGAGCAGGCTCCGGCGGACGTGCTCGATGCCGCGATCTTCGGGCCCTCGCGCGCACCGGTGCGAGACGTCGTCGTGCGGGGCCGCTTCGTCGTGCGCGACGGCCGCCATCCGCAGGAGGACACCATCTTCGAGCGATATCGGCGCGCGCTGACGGCGGCATCGGCATGACGGCTTTCGACGTTCTGCTGGTCGATGCGCACGTGGCCACGATGCGGTCGGGCTACGGTGTCATCCGCGACGGCGCCATCGGCATCAGGGAGGATCGCATCGCGTGGGTGGGGCTGCAGCGCGACCTGCCTCGCGACGCGCGTGCCGGCATGACGCTCTCGTGTAGTGGGGACTGGCTCCTCCCCGGCCTCGTCGACTGCCACACGCACCTCGTGTACGCGGGCAACCGTGCGCACGAGTTCGAGCGGCGGCTCAATGGCGCGACCTATGCCGACATTGCGCGCGAAGGCGGCGGGATCGCCTCCACGATGCGCGCGACGCGTTCTGCCAGCGAGGACGACCTTGCAAGGCAGAGCGCGCCGCGGCTCATGGCGCTGGCCGCGGAAGGCGTCACGACGGTCGAGGTCAAGTCCGGATACGGGTTGGATACCGCGAGCGAGGCGAGGCAGCTGCGCGTGGCGCGCAGCATCGGCGCACAGGCGGGCGTCGACGTGCGCACGACGCTGCTCGCCGCGCATGCGTTGCCGCCCGAGTACGCGGGACGTGCGGACGAGTACATCGACTACGTGTGCCGCGACACGATTCCCGCGATCGCGCGCGAAGGCTTGGCCGACGCGGTCGACGCGTACTGCGAGACGATCGGGTTCACGTATGCGCAGACGCAGCGCGTGTTCGATGCGGCGCATGCCCAAGGGCTGCCGGTGAAGCTGCACGCGGACCAGCTCTCGGACATGGACGGTGCGCGGCTCGCGGCCTCGGCGCGCGCGCTGTCGGCCGATCATCTCGAGTACGCGAGCGAAGCGGGCATCGCCGCCATGGCCGCCTCCGGCACGGCGGCGGTCCTGCTGCCCGGCGCGTTCTATGCGTTGCGCGAGACCCGGCTTCCGCCGATCGCCGCGATGCGCGCGCGCGGCGTGAAGATGGCGGTCTCGACCGACTGCAATCCGGGCACGTCGCCCGTAGCGTCGCTCGTGCTAATGGTCAATATGGCATGCACGCTCTTTCGCCTGACGCCGGAGGAGGCGCTGCTCGGCGTCACGGTCCAGGCGGCAGCCGCTCTGGGTCTCCGCGACCGCGGAGTCCTGGCCGAAGGCATGCGCGCCGACGTCGCACGCTTCCGCATCGACGAGCCGGCCGAGCTCGCGTATCGCATCGGCGGCAACGCGTGCCGTGGCGTGGTGCGCGCGGGCGATCTCGGCGCATGGGAGGGGCTGCGGTAATGGCGCTATGGCGACTCTCGCAGGGCGCAAGCCCGCTCATCGTGAACGTGCCGCACGCGGGGACGCTTGTGCCCGATGCGGTCGGACAGCGGCTGACGCGCGCCGCGCGCGCGATGCCCGACACGGACTGGCACGTCGAGAAGCTGTACGAATTCGTGACCGGGCTCGACGTCACGCTCATGACGGCAACGCAGTCCCGTTACGTGATCGACCTCAACCGCGATCCCGCGGGTGTTGCGCTCTACGCGGGCGCCGACAACACCGAGCTCTGTCCCACCCGCACGTTTGCCGACGAGCCGATCTACGAAGCGGGCAAGGCCCCGTCCCCGGAAGAGGTCACGCAGCGCACCGTGACGCACTTCCTGCCGTATCACCAGGCGCTCGCCGGCGAGATCGCACGGGTCAAGCGGATGCACGGCTACGCTGTCCTGCTCGACGGCCACAGCATCCGCGGCGAGGTGCCGCGCTTCTTCGCGGGACGTCTTCCCGACCTCAATCTCGGCACGGCATCGGGCGAGAGCTGTGCCAACGAGCTGCAGGCGGTGGCGGTCTCGGTTCTCAAGTCCTCGCCGGGGTTCACCTGCGTGGTCAACGGCCGCTTCAAGGGCGGCTGGATCACGCGCCATCACGGGCGTCCCTACGACCACGTGCACGCGGTGCAGCTCGAGATGGCGCAGCGCGCTTACATGGACGAGTCGCCGCCTTACACGTGGGACCCCGCGCGGGCCGCGCCGCTGATCGCGGTGCTGCGGCGTCTCGTGGACGAGCTCCTCGATTGGCGGCCTGCCGCGTGATCCGCATCTACATCGCGCGCTATCGCTACGACGCGTGGCTCGTGGCGGACCGCCTGCGCCAGGCGGGCATTCGTGCGCACGTGTTCAACCAGCACGCGTCGAGCATCGCGGGCGACATTCCCGTCGATCACGTCGCGCAGCCGCAGGTGTGGATC
>CAZIZD010000256.1:2570-6821 GCA_964543615.1 uncultured Alcaligenaceae bacterium
GCGGCGCGCAACGGCGACGTCGCGTGCAGCGGGTGTGGCGAGAGCTCTCCCGCGAACTTCGATCTCTGCTGGAACTGCGGACGCGGCCTCGAAGGCGCGGGCTCCTGAGACTAGCCCACGGCCCACCAGTAGCGCGTGAGGTGGAAGAAGATGGGCGCGGCGAAGACGACGGAGTCGAGGCGGTCCAGCATGCCGCCGTGACCTTCGATAAGCGTGCCCCAGTCCTTGACGCCGCGATCGCGCTTGATCGCCGACATCACGAGGCCGCCGAAGAATCCCATGACGGTGATCGCGAGCGACATGAGCGCCGCCTGCCACACGTTGAACGGCGTGATCCACCACAGCGCGGAGCCGAGCGCCGTCGCCGACAGTATGCCGCCCAGGAGTCCCTCGACGGTCTTGGAGGGCGAGACCTCCGGCGCGATCTTGTGCTTGCCGAAGAGCTTGCCCCAGACGTACTGCAGCACGTCGCTCGACTGCACGACGATCACCAGAAACGCGATCAGGAGCAGGTTGCGGTCCTCGTAGCCCGGGATGTTGAGCGTGAGCAGCGCGGGCACGTGCGAGATGCAGAACACGCAGATCAGCAGTCCCCACTGGATCTTGGCCATACGCTCGAGGAAGCGCTTGGTGTCGCCCGCGATGACCTCGAGGATGGGCAGGAGCAGGAACACGTACACCGGCACGAAGATCGAGTACAGGCCGTACCATCCCACGTAGACGAGCGCGTACTGCAGCGGCAGCACGACGAAGAACGCGCCGACGAGCGCCAGGTAGTCGGCGCTTCGCGTGTAGGTGAGCGTCAGGAACTCGCGCAGCGCGAAGAACGAGATGAAGGCGAAGAGCAGGATGACGCCCGGCTTGCCGAACAGGAAGGCAAGGCCGATCACCAGGACCATGACCCACCACGCCTTGATCCGCGCGTTGAGGTTGTCGATCGTGGGATGCGGCATGCCCTTGGCCGTGGCCGTCTTCAGCGTCCAGCCGACGATGGAGGCGACGACCAGGACGGCGCCGATGCCGACGAAGAGCGAGTAGGTGACTTGGGTCGGGGTCATGCTTCGGGAGGTCTCAGGGCGAGCAGGGCGTCGCGTGTCCGCGCGACGAACGCGTCGCGTTCCTCGCCGGCCGTAATCGTGATCGGGGCGCCGACGGTGAGCGTGCACAAGAGCGGAAGCGGCAGGAGCTTGCCCTTGGGCATCACGCGCCGCGCGTTCTCGATCCACACGGGGATGAACTCGGTGTCGGGACACGCCTTCGCGAGATGGAAGATGCCGCTCTTGAAGGGCAGGAGCGTCTCCTCCGTGGTGTTGCGCGTGCCTTCGGGAAACACGATGAGCGAGTCCCCGTGGTCGAGCGCTTCGGCCATCTGCTTGATCGGGTCCTGCGTGCGCGTCTCGGGATTGCGGTCGATGAGCACCGCGCGAATGACCTGCTTCGCGACATAAGTGCGCAGCCGACCCTTGAGCCAGTAATCGGCGCCCGCAACCGGACGCGTGCGCTCGCGCAGGTCGTCGGGCAGGCAGGCCCAGATGAGCGCGAAGTCGCCGTGGCTGTTGTGGTTCGCGAAGTACACGCGAACGGTCGCCGCGGGCGCGCAGCCGATCCACAGCATGCGCGCCCCCGTGAGGGCCTTGGTGAACATGCACAGCGCCTCGGCGCTGAGCCTGTCGAGTGGAATCAAGCGGGAAGGGTCGCGGGTTTGCTCAACGAAGCGCGATGGTGCCTGCGGCGAGCACGAACAGCAATCCCTGCATGGCGGTGAGCCATCCCAGCGCCTTCACGAGACGCAGGGCGCCGCGGCAGCGGGTGTCCCAATCGCGGCCTTCCTTGTCGCCCGGAAGCATGCCCACGCCTCGCAAGGCGCGGTCCAGGTGCTCGGTGCGAAAGCCGGTCTTGTGCACGGCATGCACGAGCTCGGCGAACACGACGCCGTCGAATCTCACGCGCACCGCCATCCACTTGGCGGCGAGCCCGACGACGATCTGCGCGGCGAGGAACGCAAGCGCAAGCGCGGGAACGGAGTGCCACAGTGCGACGCCGATTCCCGCAGCGGCGATGAGCGTGAGCCCCGTGGACAGCGTGTCGATGGTCGAGACGGCGGCAAGCGCGCCGGCCGTGAGCCGCAACCGCCATGCAAGGGCGTCGTCGATGGTGTCGGAGAGGGTCATTGGAGTGATTTGGCGTGACCTTCGTGAAGAACGATCTCGGCGCGCGCGCTGCGCACGCGTGCAAATGCCTCTTCGGCGCCCGCGGCGCGGCCCGACCAGACGAGCCATGCCGCGACGGCGCAGGCGCTGCGCGAGTAGCCCAGGGCGCAGCAGACGAGCACGGGGCCCTGTGCGCGCAAGCGCTCGATTTCATGCGCGGTCCGGGCAAGGGACGACGGATCGGGTGCCACGAGGTCGAGCATCGGTACGGCGCGCCTCTCGATCGGAGCGTCCGGCAGGGCGAGCTCGGCCGAGACGTCGACCACGCCGCGGAATGCGTCGAGGTCGCCGCGCGCGGGCATGCGTCCGAGCCACACGCCGTCCGCGACGTGAACCGGCTCGGGCGCGCGCCTTGTCCACCAGCGCGAATTGAGCCATGCACCTGCAAGATACGGCGCGAGCAGCCAGCGGGCGGCGAGGCCGAGCCTTCCCTGCGCGTCTTTCTGGAACCCATCCGCGCCCGCGCCGGCGTAAAAGGTCGAGACGAGCGCGAGCGACAGCGCGGGCCACCCGAGCCACAACGCCCAGCCGCCGATGGCAAGCGCGAGCGCGGCGCAGGCGATGGCGCCGGCGAGATAGGCGAGCGCCAGCCGCTGACGCGCAGGGTCAGTGGAGTAGCGCCATGCGGAGGCGGCACTCTCCCCGGCTCCCGGCATGGGCCACAGCCAGACGCACAGCCATCCCAGTGCAAACCCAGTGGGCAAGTCGATGAAGTGGTGCTGATACGTGGTCAGCACGGACAATCCGATCATGACGAACCACAAGGCCAGCAAGATGCGCGCCACGGCCGAGCGCACCTTGGACGCGTACAGCACCCACAGGATGACCGCGAGCGCGATGTGCAGCGAGGGGGCCTGGTTGTAGGGCAGGTCGAAGCCCGCGAGGAGGTCGAAGAGCGCCCCGGAGACGCCATCGGCGACGGGACGATCGAACGAGAATCGCAGCGGCATTGCGACGAAGCAGGCGATGGCGACGAGCTGCGCAGTGAGGAGCCGCTTCGCGTGCGCGTCGAGCTCGGCGCGCGTGGCGCAGAGGAAGAGCGACAGGCCATAGAGCGCGTCGATCGACCAGTAGGGCACGATCGTCCATGCCCAGAACGGAATCGCCCGCTCCCACTCGAAGGCGACGACCGCCACGCTCGCGCGCTGCGCGGCGAGCCAGTTGGCGGAGCCGTACGAAATGAAGAAGAAGGGGCCGAGGAAGAGGAGCCACGCAGCCGCGCGCTTCCAGGGACGGGGCTCAGCCATTGCGCTGTGTCGGGCGATGCGGTGCGATCATCCGCGGCGCGCGAGCGAGACGGTGAAGATGCCCCAGCGGTCGATGCGTTGCGCGATCTTGCGAAAGCCCGCGCGCGCGACCAGCTGGTCGAGCTCCATCTGTGTCCTGCGCCGCATCACCCACGCGCCGCCACGGTGGCTCGTGAGTCCGCGCGCGATGAGCTCGAGCTGCGGATGCCAGGGCTGCCCGGTGTAGACCAGAAGGCCGTCAGTCTCGATGGCGTCGGCGAGGCCCGCGAGGGAAGCGCTCACGGCCGCGTTGTCGGCGAAGAGCTCGTAGAGTCCCGAGACGATGCCGATGGTGGGGCGCGGCGAGAGGGCCGCGAGGCTCGCGCGGTCGAAGGCGTCGCCGCGCTCGAACGACGCGACCGCGTCGAGGCGGCGCGCGCGGATGAGCGCGCTACCCTGGTCGACGTTCTCCTGCACGAAGTCGCGCAGCAGGATCGCATCGGGCGGCTCGCCCCTGGCGATGGCGTCGAGCACGTAGCGGCCGTGTCCGGCGGCGACGTCGACGATGCGCACGGGCGCGCCGTGCGAGCGGCGGTCCGCGATGGCGATGCGCAGGAGCTCCTCGAGATGGAGCTTGCGCTGGCGGATCCCGGTCCAGCCGATCGCGTCGAGGTAGTTGCGGTCCACGAGACGGCCGAGCGGCGTGAGTCCCGTGGCGACGTTGCGGTACACATAATCGAGCGTGCTGCCGGAATCGAAGCCCGTTTCGTGCCCGAGCTTCACGCCCGCGGAGAGCGTCGCGCCGAACTTGAGCC
>CAZIZD010000257.1:0-6773 GCA_964543615.1 uncultured Alcaligenaceae bacterium
CATTCCCGAACTCGACGGGGCCACGAATCCGATGGTGTTCGGTGGACGCTCCGACGGAACCGGCGCCGCGTGCACGGGATGCCGCAACGCGTGCAGATTCCCGCCCGCGGAGAACGGACGCAACATGCACGCGTGCGCGGACCGCGCGGAAGCCATCGCGCAACGTGTCGAGCGCCTGGTGGCGCTGCGCAGGTCGGAGCGCGCGCAACGCCGCGTGGCCGTGGTGCTCTTCAACTTTCCGCCGAACGCGGGAAGTGTCGGCACTGCCGCGTTCCTGGGCGTGTTCGAGTCGCTGTGGAACACGCTGCGTGCGATGCGCGACGAGGGCTACACGGTGGAATTGCCGGCCAGCCCCGACGCCTTGCGCGAGCTCATCATCGAAGGCAACGCGTCGCGATTCGGCGCCGACGCCAACGTCGCCGCGCGCATTCCGGTCGACGATCACGTGCGGCGCGAGACGTGGCTTACCGAGATCGAGGCGCAGTGGGGACCGGCTCCTGGCCAGCACCAGACGGACGGCAGCGCGCTGTTCGTCCTCGGTGCGCGCCTCGGCAACGTCCTCGTCGGCGTGCAGCCTGCGTTCGGCTACGAAGGCGACCCGATGCGCCTGCTGTTCGACAAGGGCTTCGCGCCCACGCACGCCTTCAGCGCTTTCTACCGCTTCCTGCGCGAGGACTTCGGCGCGCACGTCGTGCTGCACTTCGGCACGCATGGGGCGCTGGAGTTCATGCCGGGCAAGGAAGTGGGACTGTCGGAGGCCTGCTGGCCGGACCGGCTGCTCGGCAACGTGCCCAACGTCTACCTCTACGCCTCCAACAACCCGTCGGAAGGCACGCTCGCCAAGCGTCGCGCGTCCGCGGCGCTGGTGAGCTACCTCACGCCGGCGGTGACCAACGCCGGGCTGTATCGCGGGTTGCGCGAGCTCAAGGACTCCATCGAGAGCTATCGAGGCAGTGCCGCGTCGCCCTCGCGCAGCGCGCTCGCCGCCACGATCCAGGCGCAGGCCGCAGCGCTCGAGCTTGCCGCAGCGGAGCCGGCGTGGGATCGCGACGCGGACGAGCGCATCGTTGCCCTGGCCGATGCCGTGCGCGAGCTCGAGTACACGCTCATCCCCTCCGGCATGCACGTCGTCGGCGAGGCGATGTCGACCGGCGAGCGGGTGGACCTGCTCGCGGCGATGGCCGAGGCGTCCACGGGTCGCCCTGCCGATCGCGAGGTCATCGACGCGGTGGTCGCCGGCCGTGCGCCCGAAGCGATCGCCACCGAGGCGATGCCCGTCGCGTTGCTGTGCGAGCTTGCCGCGACCAACGCACTGCTCGCGCGCGACACCGAGATCGAGGGCCTGCTGCGCGCGCTCGACGGGCGCTTCGTGCGTCCTGCGCCCGGCGGCGACCTGCTGCGCACGCCGAGCGTGCTCCCCACCGGACGCAACCTGCACGGCTTCGATCCTTTCCGCATCCCGAGCGCGTTCGCGTTGCGCGATGGCGCCGAGCAGGCGACGCGCCTGCTCGCGCGGCACGAGGCCGACGGGCATGCATTTCCCGAGACCGTGGCACTGGTGCTCTGGGGCACCGACAACATGAAGTCCGAGGGCGGGCCCATCGCGCAGGCACTTGCGCTCATGGGCGCCGTGCCGCGCTTCGACGGCTACGGCCGCCTCGCGGGGGCGACGCTGATCCCGCTCGAAGAGCTCGCGCGTCCGCGAGTGGACGTGGTGATGACGCTGTCGGGCATCTTCCGCGACCTCCTGCCGCTGCAGACCAAGCTGCTTGCCGAGGCGGCGTTCCTCGCCGCATCCGCGGACGAGCCCTGCGATCGCAACTTCGTGCGCAAGCACGCGCTCGCGTACCAGGCCGAGAACGAATGCGACCTCGAGACTGCCGCGCTGCGCGTGTTCGGGAACGCGGACGGCGCGTATGGCGCGAACGTCAACCATCTCGTCGACAACGGGCGCTGGGACGACGAGGACGAGCTTGCGGAGACCTATACGCGGCGCAAGTGCTTCGCCTATGGGCGCAACGGCGCGCCCGCGCGGCATACCGCACTGCTCGAAAGCATGCTGGCCGGCGTCGACCTCGCGTACCAGAACCTCGACTCGGTCGAGCTTGGCGTAACCACCGTCGACACTTACTTCGACACACTGGGCGGCATCAGCCGCGCGGTGAGGCGGGCCAAGGGCGAGGGCGCGCCGGTCTACATCGGCGACCAGACGCGCGGCGAAGGCACGGTGCGCACGCTGTCCGAGCAGGTGGCGCTCGAGACGCGCACGCGCATGCTGAACCCCAAGTGGTACGAGGGCATGCTGAAGCATGGTTACGAGGGCGTGAGACAGATCGAACATCACGTGCGCAACACGGTGGGCTGGTCGGCCACCACGGGTGAGGTCGCGCCCTGGGTCTACGAGCAGCTCACCGAGACCTTCGTGCTCGATCCGGTGATGCGCGATCGCATCGCGACGCTCAATCCCACCGCATCGGCGCGCATGGCGCATCGCCTGCTCGAAGCGCACGACCGCAACTACTGGAAGCCCGACGCGGCAACGCTCGAGGCACTGCGCCGGGCCGGCGAAGAGCTCGAAGACCGGCTGGAAGGCGTCGTCGAGGGACAACCGCAAGGGAGGTTAGCTGCATGAGCTTCGAAGGGACGTCCATGAGTGAAGTCGCGATTCCGCTGTCCGACGTGAAGATCGCGCGACGGCGCCCCGATGGCGAGGGCAGCGTCCAGGTTGCGCTGGATCCCAGCGTGAAGATCGGCACCGCCAAGGTGTTCGCCGTGTACGGCAAGGGCGGCATCGGCAAGAGCACGACGTCCTCCAACCTCTCGGTCGCGTTCTCCAAGCTCGGCAAGCGCGTGCTGCAGATCGGCTGCGACCCCAAGCACGATTCGACCTTCACGCTCACCAAGCGGCTGGTGCCGACGGTGATCGACACCCTGGAGTCGGTGGACTTCCACGCCGAGGAGCTTCGCCCCGAGGACTTCGTGTACGAGGGCTACAACGGCGTGCGCTGCGTCGAGGCCGGCGGACCGCCCGCGGGCACCGGTTGCGGCGGTTACGTCGTGGGCCAGACTGTGAAGCTCCTGAAGGAGCATCACCTGCTCGAGGACACCGACGTCGTCATCTTCGACGTGCTTGGCGACGTCGTGTGCGGCGGCTTCGCGGCGCCGCTGCAGCACGCCGATCGCGCGCTGGTGGTGACCGCCAACGACTTCGACTCGATATTCGCGATGAACCGGATCGTCGCGGCAATCCAGGCCAAGTCGCGCAACTACAAGGTTCGCCTGGGCGGCGTCATCGCCAACCGCAGCGCGGCGACCGACCAGATCGAGCGCTTCAACGAACGCGTCGGCCTCACGACGATGGCGCAGTTCGCCGACCTCGACGTATTCCGCAAGAGCCGGCTCAAGAAGTCGACGCTGTTCGAGATGGAGCCGAGCCCCGAGCTCGCCGCCGTGCAGGAGGAGTACCTGCGTCTCGCCGCTGCGCTGTGGGCCGGCACGGGTCCGCAGGCCCCGGAGCCGGCCCGGCCGGAGCCGCTCAAGGACCGCGACATTTTCGATCTCCTGGGATTCGATTGATGGCACCTCCGTCCTACGTCGCCCGCCGCGACGAACTCGAGGCCTACTTCGACCGCACCGCGGTCGACGCATGGAAGCGTCTGACCTCCGACGCGCCGGTGGGGCGCATCCGCGCCACGGTGCGGAAGGGGCGCGACGAGATGCGTGCCACGCTGCTCGGATACCTTCCGCACGACCTGCGCGGCCGCCGCGTCCTCGATGCCGGCTGCGGCACCGGCGCACTGGCGATCGAGGCCGCGCGGCGGGGCGCGCACGTGGTCGCCGTCGATCTTTCGCCAACCCTGCTCGATCTCGCGCGCGAGCGTGCGGCCGCGGTGCCCGGTCCGGGCCAGGTCGAGTTCCGCGCGGGCGACATGCTGGAAGCCGGCCACGGCGAGTTCGATCACGTGGTCGCCATGGACTCGCTCATTCATTACGGACTGACCGACGTCATCCCGGTGATCGCGCAGCTCGCGCAGCGCGCACGGCAGAGCATGGTCTTTACGTTCGCGCCGCGCACCCCGGCGCTGGCCACGATGCACGCGATCGGACGGTTCTTCCCGCGCGGCGACCGCGCGCCGTCGATCGAGCCGGTTCCCGAGACGGTGCTGCGCGAGCGCATCGGCGGCGATCCGGCGCTCGCTTCGTGGCGCACGGGCCGCTCGCAACGCATCGCGAGCGGGTTCTACCAATCGAATGCCATGGAGATCGTTCGCCGGTGAAGGCGCTCAACGCATCGCTCGCGCGGTCCTGGACGCGGCTCGCCCCGCAGTTCCTGCCGTTCGCCGATGCGGCGACGAAAGAGCTGCCGCTGCCGCGCCTCCTGCGCCTGTCGCTGTTCCAGGTCACCGTGGGCATGGCACTGGTGCTGCTCACGGGGACGCTCAACCGCGTGATGATCGTCGAGCTCGGCGTGCCGGCGTGGCTCGTGGCACTCATGGTCTCTCTGCCGCTCGTATTCGCCCCGTTCCGCGCGCTCCTCGGATTTCGCTCGGACACGCATCGCTCCGTGCTGGGCTGGAAGCGCGTGCCCTACATCTGGATGGGAACCCTGCTGCAGTTCGGCGGCTTCGCCATCATGCCGTTCGCGCTGATCGTGCTGTCGGGCGACACGCACGGACCGATCCTGGTCGGGCAAATCGGCGCTGCGCTCGCGTTCCTGCTGGTCGGCGCGGGATTGCACACCACGCAGACGGCGGGGCTCGCGCTCGCGACCGACCTGGCGCCAGAGGCGGCGCGCCCGCGCGTCGTGGCGCTGCTCTACGTGATGCTGCTCCTGGGGATGGTGCTGTCGGGCGTGGTCTTCGGCGCGCTCCTCGCCGATTTCAATTCCGTCAAGCTCATCCAGGTGATCCAGGGCGCCGCGCTGATCACGATGACGCTCAACATCGTGGCGCTGTGGAAGCAGGAGGCGCGCGATCCTTCGCGCACCGATCCTTCGCGCGAGCGGCCTCGCTTTCGCGAATCGTGGGCGCAGTTCATCCGCGCCGGCAAGGCCGCGCGGCTGCTGGTGGCGGTCGGGCTCGGCACCGCGGCATTCGCGATGCAGGACATCCTGCTCGAACCGTACGGCGGGCAGATCCTGCATCTGGCCGTGGGTGCGACCACAGTGCTCACCGCCCTGCAGGCATTCGGTGCGCTCGTCGCATTTGCGCTCGCCGCGCGCTACCTCGGACGAGGCGGCGATGCCTGCAGGCTGGCCGCCTATGGGGCGCTCGCCGGCGTATGCGCTTTTGCCGCAATCATCTTTGCCGATCCGCTCGGTTCGGCGCTGCTGTTCCGGTGCGGCGCGTTCGGCATCGGCTTCGGCGGCGGGCTCTTCTCGGTCGGCACGCTCACGGCCGCGATGGGGCTCGACACCGGCGGCCATGCGGGACTCGCGCTCGGTGCCTGGGGCGCGGTCCAGGCATCGGCGGCGGGTGTCGCCGTCGCCCTCGGCGGCGCGCTGCGGGACATCGTCACGTCGTTGGGCGCGCAGGGCGCGCTCGGCGCCGCGATGAACACTCAGGGGGTCGGCTACAGCTTCGTGTACCACCTCGAGATCGGGTTGTTGTTCGTCACGCTGGCGGCCATCGGTCCGTTGGTGCGCAGCGTGCCGCGCGACGCAGCAGCAGGTAGGACGGCCAAGTTCGGCCTCGCCGAGTTTCCAGGCTGACAACGCTTCGAATTTCGTCAAGCGCAGAGGTTTTCATATGCAGACCGGAGCCATCACCGAATACATCGACGTCGCCCAGATCGCGCTTTATGGATTCTGGGTGTTCTTCGCATGCCTCGTTTACTACCTCCGTCGGGAGGACAAGCGCGAGGGCTATCCGCTCGAGTCCGACCGCTCGGCGAGCGTGACGGTCCATGGGTGGCCGGCGATGCCGTCGCCCAAGTCGCTGCTGCTGCGCGACGGCAGCACGCGCGTGGTGCCGCGTCCATCGGCCCACCGCGACATCGCCGCGAGGCCCATCGCCATCTATCCCGGCGCTCCGCTCGAGCCCACCGGTGACCCGATGGTCGACGGCGTCGGCCCCGCAGCCTACGCGATGCGGGAAGACGTGCCCGACATGATGCTCGACGGGCGCCCCAAGATCGTTCCGATGCAGGTGGCGAGCGACTTCCACGTAGGCCCGGGCGATCCCGATCCGCGCGGGATGACCGTCGTGGCCGCCGACGGCAACGTCGCGGGCGTGGTGCGGGAACTGTGGGTCGACCGCACCGAAGTCATCATCCGCTACCTCGAGGTCGAGATTCCCGCGGGGCGCCGGGTGCTGCTGCCGTTCAACTTCACGACGTACGACGTGCCGCGCAGGAAGGTGCGCGTCCGCTCGATCCTCGCGTCGCAGTTCGCGAACGTCCCGGCGATTGCCCGGACCGACTCGATCACGTTCCGTGAGGAGGATCGCATCATGGCGTACTTCGGATCCGGCCACCTGTACGCCACGCAGTCGCGTTTCGGACCGCTCATCTAGCAATCTCCCGGAGCCGCGCCGATGAACGAATACGAGTTGGAGCCGGTCCGGGGACTCCCGGAACGCCTGCCGGAAGGCGAGCGCATGCTGTGGCAAGGTTCTCCCGCGTGGCGCGCGCTCGCCATTCGCGCCTTCCACGTGCGCAAGGTCGGTCTCTATTTCGCGATCCTCCTCGCCTGGAGGCTGGTGCTCGCATGGCAGGACGGGGAAACGCTGCAGGAGGCGGTGCTCCCGACAGTGTGGCTCCTGGCCCTGGCACTG
>CAZIZD010000258.1:0-6734 GCA_964543615.1 uncultured Alcaligenaceae bacterium
GGCGCGAGCTCGACACCGTGACGCTCTCGACCGACGACGACGATGCACCCGAAATCGACCTGCCCGACGACCGCATGACGCCCGCGGAAATGCTCCTGGCCGGCGCGGAGGCGCGCTCGGTGCGCGGCTGCGTGGACGCCCTCGATGGCGGTGCGAGGCAGGCGATCGCGTTGGCCTTTTACCAGGGCCTGTCGCACGCCGAGATCGCCACGCAGATGCGAGAGCCGCTCGGCACGATCAAGTCGTGGATCCGCCGCGCCCTCACCCGGCTCAAGGAATGCCTCGACCGTGCGGGGGCCGGGCGATGAATCTCTCCCGCCCCGATCGGGTCGAGCGTCTCGACGCCCTGGCCGCCGCCTACGTCGTCGGGACGATGTCCGGCCGCGCCCGCGCCCGTCTTGCACGCATGGCCCGCACCGACACCGCCGTGCGCGCGGCGATTCGCGCCTGGGAGGAGCGCCTGGCCCCGTTCGCGGAGTCGGCGCCACCGGTCAACCCGTCGCCGCAAGTGTGGAAACGCGTGGCGCTGCGGCTCGGGCTCGAGTCCACGCCCCCCTCGGAGCGCCTGCCCTGGTGGGGACGCCTGGGATTCTGGCGCGGCTTCGCGATCGCGAGCTTCTCGGCCGCGCTGGTGCTCGCGGTATCGATCTTGCGGCCGCCGGAACCCTCCGTCGCCCAGCCGATCGTGGCGGTCCTCGCGGGCGAGGATCAGAAGCCCGCGCTGGTCGTCTCCATGGATCGCGGCAGCCGGACGATGAACGTCAAGGCCGTCGGTGGCGCGCCGGTCCCGGAGGATCGCTCGCTCGAGCTCTGGATGCTGCCGCAGGGAGCGGCGCCCCGCTCGCTCGGCGTGGTTCCCGCGAGCGGCTCCGGCAGCGTCACGCTGCCCGCACTGCCGGAGGTGGCGCTGGCCGGGGTTCCGGCCCTCGCGGTAAGCCTCGAGAGGAAGGGCGGATCGCCTTCGGGCGCTCCGCAGGGACCCGTGCTCTACACGGGCCGCATCGAGCGGATGTACTAGAAAAAAAGAAGGCCGGAGCTTGGGGAGGCGTAACCGGCCAGGGGGAGAAGAGTCGAAGGTCGCTAGCGGATCGTGTAGGACGCGGTGGCAAACGCGCCGCCGTCCACGCGAGCAGCGGTCTTGGTGCGCACCGCGACCACGTGGATCGATCCGGGAAGGATCGTGACCTCCACGGGGCGCGCGCTGTTGGCCGCCGCGACCTGCAGCGCATCGGCTGCCGACGGCGCAAGCGCCGCGGGTGCGACGACGGCCAGCCCCAGCGTCGCGATCGTCGCGGCCACTGCGATGGCGCCGAAGAGCGCCTTGGTGGTGCCTTGTCCGGATTGATAAGTGTTCTTGGTCATGATCGCGTTCCTCGTTTCTCTTGAGTCCCGGCGCGGAATTCGCCGCCTTGACCCTTGGATGCGGTGGACCGGAGATTCGGATTCACCGTATGGAGCGCATGGTAGGCACGCGACGGTGACGCCTCAATGACGAAGCGACAAAGCGGAAGAAACGAGGAGTGAAACCGCCGCGGCAAGGATGAACCGCGGCGGCGGCGGACGAAATCAGCTCCGCTTCTTGAGGCGATAGCCGGCCGGCTGGTCTTCCATGTCCCACCCAAGGGCCGCGAGCTCACCCCGCAGCCGGTCGGCCTCGGCCCAGTTCCTGGCCTTGCGTGCGGCTGCCCGCGCCTCGGCTAGGGCACCCACCTCCGCGGGGGCCTCCTCCTCACGCGGCTCCCACTGCGCAAGGCGCAGTCCGAGCACGTCGTCGAAGCGGAGGAGCGTCGCGCGCTTGACCGCGGGAGGCAGGTCGCCGCGCAGGACTTCCCACGCCACCGCCAGCGCGCGCGGCACGTTGAGATCGTCGTTGATCTCGGCGGTGAAGCGGTCGAGATAGCCTTGGTCAGGCGCCGCGGAAGGTTCCTTCGGCAGGGCGAAGAAGCCGTTGCGCATGCGGTCGAGGGCGGTGGCGGCGGCGTCCATCGCCTCCCACGAAAAGCTCATCTGCGTGCGGTAATGCGCGGTGAGGCACAGGTAGCGGTAGACGAGCGGGTCGTAGCCGCGCTCGATCAAGAGCTGGACGCGCAGGAACTCGCCCGCCGATTTGGCCATCTTGGCGTCGTTCAGCAGCAGGAAGTAGCCGTGCATCCAGTAGTTGGCGAGCCGCGTGCCGACGCGAGCCTCGGTCTGCGCGATCTCGTTGGTGTGATGCACCGGGATGTGATCCTCGCCACCGCAGTGGATGTCGAAGTAGTCGCCCAGGTATTTCTGCGCCATGGCCGAGCACTCGATGTGCCAGCCGGGGAAGCCGCGTCCCCACGGCGAGTCCCACTCCATCTGCCGCTTCTCCTCCGGCTTGCTGAATTTCCACAAGGCGAAGTCGGTCGGCAGGCGCTTTTCGCCCAGTTCGACCCGACGGCCGGCCTCGAGGCCGTGGATGTCGAGGCGCGCGAGGTAGCCGTAGTCGTCCTGCTTGCTGGTGTCGAAGTAGACGCCGTCGGAGGTCGTGTACGTGAAGCCCTTGCGCTCGATGTCCTCGATGAACGCGATCTGCTCGGCGATGTGATCGGTCGCGCGGCAAAGGACGTCGGCGTTCTCGATGTTGAGACGCGCAAGCTGCTCGAGGAAGTCGTCGGTGTAGAGCTTCGCGATGTCCCACGCCGACTTGCCCGTGCGGCGGGCGCCCTTCTCCATCTTGTCCTCGCCCGTGTCGGCGTCCGACGTGAGGTGGCCCACGTCCGTGATGTTCATCACGTGGCGGAGGCGGTAGCCGTTCCAGCGCAGCACGCGCTTCAGCACGTCCTCGAACAGGAAGGTCCGGAAGTTGCCGATGTGCTGGTAGTCGTAGACCGTGGGGCCGCACGTGTAGATGCCGACCGGGGCATCCTTGGCCAGCGGAACGAACTCGCGCAGGGTGCGCGTGAAGTTGTCGTAGAGGGCGAGCGAAGCGGGCATGCGCATATCTTAACCGGATGCGCGGCATGCTTCGGGCGGGAGTCGACAGTGCGGTCGACCGCGTCCGGTAGAATTGCGCGGCTGGAAGACAACAATTCATGCTCGCCTCCCTCTCGCGCCGCACGTGGTGGATGCTCGCGCTCGCCGCGGCCGTCGCCTGGTTCGCTGCCCTCGACCTGCGCCTCCTGCAGCATCCCGACGAGGGACGCTACGGCGAGATCGCGCGCGAGATGGCCGCGAGCGGCGACTGGGTGACGCCGCGCCTCAACGATCTCAAGTATTTCGAGAAGCCCCCTCTGCAATACTGGCTCGGCGCGATCGCGTTCGATGCGCTGGGTGTCAACGAGTGGACCGCGCGCCTGCCCTCCGCGTTTGCCGGATTCCTCGCCGTGCTCGCCGTGGGCTTCACGGCCGCGCGTCTCGCCTCGCCGGACGCGGGCGCCTTCGCGGCTCTCGTACTCGGCGGAACGGTCTGGCACGCGGGCATCGCGCATTTCCTGAGCGTCGACGCCGTCCTGTCGGCGTGCATGACCCTTGCGCTGTGCGCGTTCCTGCTCGCGCAGCGGCCGCAGATCGCGCCGGCGACGCAGCGGGGCTGGATGCTCGCCGCCTACGCCGCCGCGGCGCTCGCAACCCTCGCCAAAGGCCTCATCGGGGTGGCGATCCCCGGGGCCGCGCTCGTGCTGTACACGCTCGTCACGCGCGACGCAGGCCCGTGGCGGAGGCTCCACCTCCTTCCCGGCCTCGCCGTCTACCTGCTCGTCGCCGCGCCGTGGTTCGTGCTCGTGTCGAGAGCGAACGGCGAGTTCGCGCGCTTCTTCTTCATCCACGAGCATTTCGAGCGCTTCCTCACCGAGAACCACAACCGCACGGGCGAGTGGTGGTACTTCGTGCCGTGGTTCGTGCTCGGTCTCATGCCATGGATCCTCGTTTGGGTCGTGACCCTTCCGCGCAGCTGGCGCGAAGCCGTGCGCTACGACAACGGATTCTCGTGGGCACGCTTCTGCCTCGTGTGGTGCGCGTTCATCTTCGCGTTCTTCAGCATGTCGGGCTCCAAGCTGCCGTCGTACATCCTGCCCATGTTCCCGGCGCTCGCGCTGGTGCTGGGCGTCGAGATCACGCGACTTTCGTCGCGCGCGCTCATGTGGATCGCTTCACCGCTGGCCGTGGGCGGCCTCGCGGCCATGCTCGCCTACGCGGTCGGATGGGAGCGCGCCATTCCGCTGTTTGCCAACGAAGCGACGCCCGCGAGCATCTTCCGTGCGTTCGGACCGTGGATGCTCGCGGCCATTGCGACGTACAGCGCGGGCGGCATCGCCGCATTCGTCCTGTTCAGGAGGGGCACCGCGCCCGCCAAGACGCTCGGTGTGGCGGCACTCGCCTTCGCGAGCCTCGTCGGCATGCAGCTCGCGTTCGTCGGTCACGACGCGTTCGCGCTCGTGCGCTCCGCGGCGCCGCTGCTCAAAGAGGCGGAGCGCGCCAACGGCGGCCCGCTCGACCCGCGCTATCCCGTCTTCCAGGTCGCAAGCTACGACCAGACGCTGCCCTTCTACCTGAAGCGCCCCACTCCGCTCGTCGAGTTCCGCGACGAGATGGCGCTGGGCCTCGACGCCGAGCCTCACAAGGGCTACAACCTCACGCAATGGTTCAAGCTGTGGTTCGACGCGCCGCAGGCCTACGCGCTCATGACGCGCGCGACGGCGGCCGACCTCGCGCGCGAGAAGGTCCCGTTCCGCGTCCTGGCCCAAGACCCGCGTCGCGTCCTGATCGCGAGACGATGAAGCCCCTGCCATGACCTGGGCCGCATTCTCCTTCCTGATGACCGGCGTCCTGCTCAACGCCGGCGCACAGCTGCTGCTCAAGGCGGGCACCAACGCGCTCGGGGTCATCACGCTGACGCGCGAGAACTGGTTCGACACGTTCTGGCGCATGGCCACGCAGGGTCACTTCGTGCTGGGCGTGTTCACCTACATGGTGAGCCTCGTGGTGTGGATCAAGGTACTCTCGCTAGAACACTTTACAATCGCGTACCCCATGCTCTCGCTCGGCTACATCGTCAACGCCATCGCCGCGCATTACCTGTTCGGTGAGGCGGTGAGCGCTTCGCGCTGGCTCGGCATCGGCTTCATCATCGTAGGCGTCTGGCTCGTGGCACGATCGTAGGCATGAGCCCAGCCGACTACCTGCCGTTCGCCCGTCCGACGCTCGACGAGGCCACGATCGCCGACGTGAGCGACGTCTTGCGCTCCGGGTGGATCACGAGCGGCCCCAAGGTCAAGGCCTTCGAAGCCGGATTGAGCGAGCTCGCGGACGGCCGTCCCGTGCGTGTGCTCTCGTCGGCCACGGGCGCGCTGGAGATCGCGCTGCGCCTGTGCGGGATCGGACCCGGCGACGAAGTGCTCACGGCCGCGATGACATTCTTCGCCGCGCCCAACATGATCGTCAGGGTGGGCGCGACGCCGGTGTTCGTGGACGTCGAGCCCGGAACGCGCAACATCGACCTCGAGGCAGCAGAAGCCCGCATCGGCCCGCGCACGAAGGCCATCATGCCCACGCATTTCGCGGGTCTGCCCTGCGACATGGACGCGCTCTACGCCCTCGCGAAGAGGCACGGCCTGCGCGTGATCGAGGATTGCGCGCTTGCGATCGGCTCGTCGTGGAAAGGCCGGACGCTCGGCAGCTTCGGCGACATCTGCGTGTGGAGCTTCCATCCCAACAAGAACATCACCACCATCGAGGGCGGCGCCCTGGTGGTCAACGACGAGCGCGAAGCCGCGGCGGTCGAGGTGATGCGCTTCCACGGCATCCATCGCCTTCCCGACGGCACGCGCGACGTGCGCGAGGCGAGCGGCAAGTACAACATGCCCGACGTCAACGCTGCCGTGGGCCTGCGCCAGCTCGCGCGTCTGTCCGAGTTCAACGCGAAGCGCCGCGCCCTGGCGGCGCGCTACTTCGAGCGCTTCCGCACCGATCCTCCGTGCGAGCTTCCGCACCCGGGCTATCCCGGGGACGAGGCGGGGCACAGCTTCAACATGTTCGCGCCGCTCCTGCCACTGCCCGACCTCGCGATCTCGCGCCAGCAGTTTCGCGAAGCCCTCGAGGCGCGGGGCATCGGCACCGGCATCTCCTACGAGGCCGCGCACCTGGCCACCGCCTTCCGCCGCTTCGGCTATCATCGCGGCGACCTTCCGCATACCGAGCGCATCGCCGACAGTACCGTGACTCTCCCGCTTTTCCCACCGATGACCGACGCCGACGTCGACCGCGTGTGCGAGGCGTGCGCGGACGTGCTGCGCGCCGGCAAGGCGTGATGGGCGCCGCCCCCCACGAAGCGGCGATGAGCGCCGAAGGGCCGCCCCGGGGTGCTGCGGGCGCCCCCTCGGGGAGCAGCGAGCAGGGCGCTTCCGCGAGGCAGGGGGTGCATCTGTCCGTGGTGATTCCGGTCTTCAACGAGGAAGAGGGATTGCCCGCGCTGTTCGCGCGGCTCTATCCCGCGCTCGACGCGCTGCGCGTGCCCTACGAGATCGTGTTCGTCAACGACGGCAGCCGCGACCGTTCCGCGGCGATCCTCAAGGACCAGTACATGGCCCGGCCGGACGTGACGCGCGTGGTGCTCTTCAACGCGAACTGCGGCCAGCACACCGCGATCATCGCCGGCTTCGAGCGCGTGCGCGGCGAGCGCGTCGTGACGCTCGACGCAGACCTGCAGAACCCGCCCGAGGAGATCGGCAAGCTCCTCGCCAGGATGGACGAAGGCCACGACTACGTGGGCGGAG
>CAZIZD010000259.1:0-6715 GCA_964543615.1 uncultured Alcaligenaceae bacterium
GGCAGGACGCTTCGAGCTCGAGCTGGGATTCGGCGCCTTCAACGGGGACCCGTCGATCCCCGGGCGCAACAATCTCTTCGCGCCTCAGTTCTCGATCGGCGTGCTCGACAACCTCGACGTCATCGCGCAGGTGGTTCGCGTTTCGCAGACGCCCGCGGACGGGGCGACGCTGGTCGGGCAGGCGAGCACGCTGCTCGACGTCAAGTGGCGGTTCAAGGAAACGGACGACTACGCCCTCGGGGTGCGCGCGGGACTCGACCTTCCCGCGAGCGACGGGAGCGACGGCCTCGCGAGCGGCCAGCTCGGCGCGCACGCGATCGGCATCCTCGGGCTCGCGCTCGGCGACTACGCGGTGTACGCGAACGCGGCCTACGTCTTCACGCGGCAGCCGAACACGCGACGCAACGTGGGCGCCTTCTCGATCGCGCTCACGCGTCCCGACGACAAGCCCTTGCGCGGCTTCGTGGAAGCGGCGACGTACTCCAACCCCGATCCGTCGCGCTCGCTATGGCCCGCGTTCGCGCGCACCGGGGCCATCTACACCGTCAACGAGTGGCTCGACGTCGACGCCGGGCTGCAGGCCCGGCTCAACAGCGCGGCGTCGCGCATCGGCTTTCTTGTCGGCATGACCGTTCGCTGGTAGCCGAATCGCTGCGTCGCTGCGGTACAGTGTCACGCTTCGACAGGAGATCCCGCATGATCACGTTGCGTCCCTCCGCGGAGCGCGGCCACGCCGACCACGGCTGGCTCGATTCGCACCACAGCTTCTCGTTCGCCGATTACTACGACGAGGCGCACATGGGCTTCGGTCCGCTGCGCGTCATCAACGAGGACCGCGTCAAGCCCGGCATGGGCTTCGGCACCCACGGCCATCGCGACATGGAGATCCTCTCGTACGTGCTTGACGGCGAGCTCTCCCACCGCGACGACATCGGCAACGGCTCGGTCATCGTCCCGGGCGACGTGCAGCGCATGAGCGCGGGACGCGGCGTGCGCCACAGCGAGTTCAATCCCTCGCGCGACCGGCCGGTGCACTTCCTGCAGATATGGATTCTGCCCGCTCAGCTTGGCATTCCCGCCTCGTACGAGCAGGCGCACGTCGACGCCGCGGCCAAGCGCGGCAGGCTGGCGCTCATCGCGGCGCCGGCGGGCGAGGGTGGGGCGGTGATCATCCACCAGGACGCGCGAGTGTATGCGGGGCTCTTCGACGGCGCCGAATCGGCGTCGCTGCCCATCGCGAGCGGCCGGCGCGCGTACGTGCACGCCGCGCGCGGCGAAGTGGCGGTGAACGGCACGCGGTTGGGACCGGGCGATGCGGCAATGCTCGAGGGCGAGCCTTCGCTGTCGCTGACCGAAGGCCGGGGCGCCGAGGTGCTGGTGTTCGACCTGCCGTAACGCGCGGCGCGCGCTTGTAGCACAATAGACGCTGCACCCACGGCAACGAGGAAGTCACCATGAAAGACAAATCCGTCAGCGCGCCCGCCATCGACACCGGCATCTCGAAGAAGGATCGCGCCGCCATCGCTCTCGGCCTGTCGAAGCTGCTCGCCGACAACTACACGCTCTACCTCAAGACCCACAACTTCCACTGGAACGTGACCGGGCCGATGTTCAACACGCTGCATCTCATGTTCGAGACGCAGTACAACGAGCTGTGGCTCGCCAATGACCTGATCGCCGAGCGCATCCGCTCGCTGGGCCATCCCGCACCGGGCACCTATGCCGAGTACGTGAAGCTCGCGAGCATCAAGGAGACGCCGGGCCAGCCCAAGGCCGAGGCAATGGTGAAGCTGCTGGTCGAAGGCAACGAAGCCGTGGTGCGCACCGCGCGCTCGGTGTTCCCGGTGGTGGACAAGGCGGGCGACGAGCCGACCGCGGACCTTCTCACCCAGCGCATGCAGATCCACGAGAAGAACGCGTGGATGCTGCGCTCGCTGCTGGAGTAGCCCCGCGTCCCGCGCGCGCCTACTCGCGCGCCTTCGAGTCGAGCCAGATCGTCACCGGCCCGTCGTTGACGAGGCGCACCTGCATGTCGGCGCCGAACACGCCTGTGGGCACTGGCTTGCCGAGCAGCTCCGAGAGCAGCGCCACGAACGCGTCGAACGCGGGCTCTGCCATCTCGGGACGCGCGGCCGCGATGTAGGAAGGCCGGTTGCCCTTGCGCGTAGACGCGTACAGCGTGAATTGCGACACCGCGAGGACGCTCCCGCCCACGTCGGCGACGCTGCGGTTCATGACGCCGGCGTCGTCAGGGAAGATGCGCAGCTGCACGATCTTGCGCGCGAGCCATTCGCGATCGCTTGCGTCGTCGCCTTCCGTGACGCCCGCGAGCACGAGCAGTCCCGGTCCGATGGCGCCCACGACGCCGCCGTCGACGGTGACGTCCGCCTCGCGGACACGCTGGATCAATGTTCTCATGGCGACGTTCGTGATAGTTCACGCGATCATCGCACGACCTTGCGCTCGACTTCGATCACCTTGCCGTACTCGAACACGACCGTGGTGAGCGTCTGCGGATCGCCGGGCACCGGCATGTAGGTCCAGCGCGCGACCTTGCGGCCGCCGCCGCCGCTCTTCAGGTCCGGCGCACCGAGGCGCGCGAGCACCTCGCCTTCGTGCATGCCGGGCTGCACGTGACGCCGCTCCGCGGGGTCGCCGTGCGCGGCCTTGCGCCCTTCCTTTGCCGGCTTGACGGGCCTTTCGCGCTGCGGCGCCGTGACGCGCGAGGTGGTGCCTGCGGGCGGCCGCATGGGCATCACCGAGACATTGGCGGGATCGCTCTCGAAGTTGCGCAGCTCGCGGCCCGGCGGGCAGGGCGCGTCCTGGTACACGGGCGTGGTGCCCTCGCCCGCGCACTTGTAGACCTGCGCCCGCGCGGCTGGCGCCGCGAGGAGGAGTCCCATCAACACGAGCCCCATCCACGCGAGTCCGAGCAACGCGTGTCGGAACGCCGGGCGGGGGCGGCGGGTCATAGGCGTACGATAGCGCCTGCCTCGACGCTCCCGCACTCATCCGTTCGATGGAATCCCGCATCCACACCGCCGCGCGCGTCGCCGACATCGCGCCCTTCCATGTGATGGAGGTGCAGACCGCCGCACGCGCGCTCGAAGCCGCCGGCCGCACGGTGGTCCACATGGAGATCGGCGAGCCCGACTTCCCGACGCCCGCGCCGGTCATCGCCGCCGCGCAGAAGGCCATTGCCGCGGGCGACCTCTACTACACGTCCGCGCTGGGTTTGCCCGCATTGCGCGAGGCCATCGCGCGCCACTATCGCGACCACTACGGCGTGGACGTCTCGCCCGATCGCATCGTGGTGACGGCCGGATCGTCGGCCGCGCTGCTGCTGGTGATCGCGCTTCTCGTGAACCGGGATGACCGCATCCTGATGGCCGATCCCAACTACCCCTGCAACCGCCACTTCGTGCGCGTGCTCGAAGGCGAGCCCGTCGGCGTGCCCGTGGGTCCCGAAACCCGCTACCAGCTCGACGCCGGGCTCATCGACGCGCACTGGGATGCGCGCACGCGCGGCGCGCTCATCGCCTCGCCATCCAATCCGACCGGCACCGCGGTCGCGCACGACGAGATGCGGCGCATCACGGCCACGGTCGCCGCGCGCGGCGGGAATCTCATCGTCGACGAGATCTATCTGGGTCTCACCTATGGCAGCAGGCCGCGCAGCGTGCTCTCGATCACGCAGGACGCATTCGTGATCTCGAGCTTCTCCAAGTACTTCAACATGACCGGATGGCGCCTGGGCTGGCTCGTCGCGCCGGAGGGCTGCGTGCGCGACATCGAGAAGCTCGCGCAGAACCTCTACATCTCGCCGGCGTCGCCGTCGCAGCGTGCGGCGCTCGCGTGCTTCGAGCCCGAAACGCTCGCGATCGTCGAGGCGCGCCGCAAGGCGTTCGAGGGGCGCCGCGACTTCCTCGTGCCCGCGCTCACACGGCTGGGCTTCCGCATCCCCGTCATGCCCACGGGCGGTTTTTTCGTGTACGCGGACGTGAGCGCGCTCACCGACGACAGCGAACGCTTCTGCCGCGACGTCCTCGAAGGCTGCGGCGTCGCGTTCACGCCGGGCATCGACTTCGGCGCGCATCGCGCCCGCGAGCACGTGCGCTTCGCGTACACCATCGACGACGCCAAGCTCGCCGACGGCATCGAACGGTTGTCGCGCTACCTCGTCTCGTGCGCCGCCTGACCGTCCTGTTTGCCGCGGCGCTCGCAGGATGCGGCGCGCTCGACACGGCGGACTACTACCTCCAGGGCGCAAGCGGCCAGATGGAGATCCTCGCCCGCGCCAAGCCCATCCCCGAGGTGATCAGCCAGTCGCAGGACGCGGCTCTGGCCAAGCGGCTCGCACGTGTGCAGGAGATCCGCGCCTATGCAAGCCGCGAACTCGGCCTGCCCGACAATGGGAGCTACACGCGCTACAGCGATCTCGGGCGCCCTTACGTCGTGTGGAACGTGTTCGCCACCCCCGAGCTGTCGCTCAAGGCGAAGCAGTGGTGCTTCCCGATTGCGGGCTGCGTCAGCTACCGCGGCTACTTCAACGAGCAGGACGCGAAGGACGAGGCGGCGCGCCTTGCGGCCGCCGGCGAGGACGTCTGGGTATCGGGCGTGCCCGCATATTCGACCCTCGGGTACTTCGACGACCCCGTGCTGTCCACGTTCGTGCGCTGGCCCGAGACTGAGGTCGCGCGCATGGTGTTCCACGAGCTCGCGCACCAGGTCGCCTACGCGAAGGACGACACGCAGTTCAACGAGTCGTTCGCCGCGGCGGTGGAGGAGGAGGGCGTGCGCCGCTGGCTCGCGACACAGGACCGGCCCGATCTCGACGCGCAGTTCGCGCGCAGCGAGAAGTTGCGCGCCGTGTTCCGCGATCTCATCACGCAGGCGCGTGCCGATCTCGCCGCGACCTACGCGAGCGATGCGACCGACGCCGGAAAGCGCGCCCGCAAGGCGGAGGCGTTCGCGCGCATGCGCGATGCCTACGAGCGTGCCAAGGCGGGGGAGCCGGGACTCGCGGGATACGACCGCTGGTTCGCGGGGATGGGCGGAGCGGGGCCGAACAACGCGAGCATCGTTTCCGTTGCCCTCTACACCGGCCAGGTGCCGGCCTTCCGGGCCCTGCTGGCGGCGGAAGGCAACGATTTCCCCCGGTTCTACGACCGGGTCAAGGTGCTGGCGGCACTCCCCAAGGCCGAGCGGGACGCCGCGCTGGCCGCCGCAGCCGGCAAGGCGCTCGCGGACGCAGGGTCCACGCCCCCCTGACCCCCGGGTTTGCCCGATCGGCCCCAAATGGGCTAAAATCGTGGGTTCCCTTGCCTCACCCGCTGCAGACGGGGAGGCCACCCGGGCCGCCATTCTTTGAAAGAACAACGGCAGCCCTCAACGTTCGAAAGGAGTGCTCTGCATGCGTCATTACGAAATCGTCTTCATCGTCCACCCCGACCAAAGCGAGCAGGTGCCCGCGATGATCGAGCGGTACCGGACGATGGTCACCGGCCGCAAAGGCCAGATCCACCGTCTCGAGGACTGGGGCCGCCGCCAGCTCGCGTACCCGATCCAGAAGGTTCACAAGGCGCACTACGTCCTGATGAACATCGAGTGCGACAAGGAGACCCTCACGGAGCTCGAGCACGCGTTCAAGTTCAACGACGCCGTGCTGCGCCACCTCGTCGTGGCCACGAACGAAGCCAAGGTCGCGCCCTCGCCCATGATGAAGGAAGAGAAGGCGCGCTCCCTGACCGGACGCGACGCCCCCCGCGAAGGCACGCCCGAAGGCGCGCCCGCGGCGGCAGCGCCGGCGGCAGCGCCCGCACCGGCGGCAAGCTAGCGGACCGACGGCCAAGTGCCGGGCGCCGGCGCCGGGTGTGGGGAGTGAACAGGCTCGTCCTCGACGCCACCCTCGCACAGCGCGATCCGCTGCGTTACACCCCCGCGGGCATTCCCGCCATCGACTGCACGTTGCACCATCAGTCGACGCAGGCGGAAGCGGGAGGCGAGCGCAAGGTCGAGTGCGAGCTTCATGCGGTGGCGTTCGCTGACCTCGCTGTCGCGCTGTCCCGGATGCCCGTCGGAGGCGCGCTGCGATGCGAGGGATTCCTCGCGAGGCGCTACCGCACCGGCGTGACCGTCGCCATGCACATTTCGAACATCGAGCACACGGAAGGAAACTGACATGCCCCGTCCCATGGGAAGAGGTAAAGGCAAGAAGGACATGAAGAAGCGCGATCGCGGCAATGCGCTCTTCAAGCGCCGCAAGTTCTGCCGCTTCACGGCCGAGAAGGTCACGGAGATCGACTACAAGGACATCGACGTCCTGAAGGACTTCGTGCAGGAAAACGGCAAGATCATGCCGGCGCGCGTGACGGGCACCAAGGCCCGCTACCAGCGCCAGCTGTCCACGGCGATCAAGCGCGCGCAGTTCCTCGCGCTCCTGCCGTTCACCGACCGTCACTAGGAGGAGCGCAACATGCAGATCATCCTCCTCGAGAAGATCGCGAACGTCGGCAACCTGGGCGACGTCGTCAAGGTGAAGAACGGGTTCGCCCGCAACTTCCTCATTCCGCAGGGCAAGGCCAAGCGCGCCACACCCGAGAACATCAAGCTCCTCGAAGCCAAGCGCGCCGAGCTCGAAGCCGCCGCTGGCGCCAAGCTCAACGAAGCGCTGGCCGTCGTCGCGAAGCTCGAAGGACAGAGCCTGCGCATCTCG
>CAZIZD010000260.1:0-6622 GCA_964543615.1 uncultured Alcaligenaceae bacterium
GCTGGGCTTTGAGCGCGATTCCCGCCGCGCGCGGGTCGGGCGGCGGGACCGCGGGGACCGGCTTCGGAGGCGGTGCGGGCTGGGGCGCCGGGGTGGGCGTGGGAACGGGCGGGGGAGGTGCCGGCCTGGGCTCCGGTTGCGGTTGCGGGGGCGGAGGGGGAGGCTGTTCCGTCACGGGGGCCCTGGGCGCCGGCGGCGCATAGAGCTCCGCTGTGATGGGCTCCGGCTTCCTGTTCTGCCACTGGATCGAGAACACGAGCACTGCGAGGAACCCGATCTGCACCGCGAGCGCGAGCACGAACGCCCAGCCCTTGCCGCGCGTGCGACGCGGGCGGCGGGGACGATCGCTGCTCCTGGCGGCGACGGCCGGGGACATGCGCTACGCCGGCGGCGGCTTGGCGAGCAGGCCGACCTTCTTCACGCCGTTGCGCTGCAGAAGGTCGAGGATGCCGAGGACGTCCTCGTAGCGGGCATTCCTGTCCGCGGCAATGACGACCGGCTGCTCCTGCTTCGCCTGCTTCTCGCGCACGCGCGCCACCAGTTCGTCGCGCGTGACCTTCGCGGCCGGCGTGTTGCCTGCCTGGTCGCGCAGCCACAGCGTGTTGTCGCTTCGCAGCGTGACCTCGAGCGGCTGCACGGGTGTCGTGAGCTTGCTGCCGACGCTCGGGAGCTCGATCTCGCCCGGACTGATGAGCGGCGCGGTTACCATGAAGATGACGAGCAGCACCAGCATCACGTCGATGTACGGCACGACGTTGATCTGGGCGATGGCTTTGCGTTGTCGGCGCATGGCGGCGTTGGAATCCGTCAGCCTTGGCGCTGGAGAATGTTCGAGAATTCCTCGATGAACGTCTCGTAGCGCGTCGCGAGGCGGTCCACGTCGTGCGTATAGCGGTTGTAGCCGATCACCGCGGGAATGGCCGCGAAGAGGCCGATGGCCGTGGCGACGAGCGCCTCCGCGATGCCGGGCGCGACGTTGGCGAGCGTGGCCTGGCTCACGTTGGCAAGTCCGCGGAACGCATTCATGATGCCCCATACCGTGCCGAACAGGCCGATGTAAGGGGACACCGAGCCCACCGTAGCGAGACCGGACAGGTTCGACTCCAGTGCGTCGATCTCGCGCTGGTAGGCCGCGCGCATCGCGCGCCGCGCCGAGTCGAGGGTCACCGCCGACGAGCTGCCCTGCTTCCTGTGCTTCGCGTACTCGCGGAAGCCCGCCGTGAAGATGTGATCCATCCCGCTCCCCGCGCGCGACTGCGAGGTCCTCTGGTAGAGCTCGGCCAGGTCGCCGCCCTTCCAGAACTCGTCCTCGAAGCGGTCGGTGTCCCGCCCCGCGCGCCGCAGCTGGAACATCTTGAGGAATATCTGCCACCACGACCACAGCGACAGCAGGACGAGCACCAGGATCACCGCCTGCACGATGACGGATGCGTGCAGGATCAGGTTGACGAACGAGAGGTCGGCGTTGACGTTCAAGCGTTCTCCAGTTTCAGGCGGTGTCCAGTCGCTCCACGAGCGCCAGGGGGATGCGCACGGGACGCCAGCGCGCCGCGTCGATGCAGGCCAGCGTCACGCGCGCTTCCGTCACCAGGTCGTCTGCGCGGCGCACTGCCTGGCGTGCGACGAGCCGGCTCGCGCCGCGTTGCACGCCTTCGACCGTGACCACGAGGTCGTCGTTCAATCGGGCCGGCAGACGGAAGTCGATCTCGCAGCGATGGACCACGAAGACCACGCCGTGCTCGCGCTCGAAGGCGGCCAGCGGAAAGCCGAGCGCCGCGAGCCACTCCGTGCGCGCGCGCTCCATGAACTTGAGGTAGTTGGCGTAATAGACGACTCCCGCGGCGTCGGTGTCCTCGTAGTACACGCGCACCGGGAAGCGGAAAGGCTGCGCCGTCATTCTCCGCGGTCGAAGAGGTCGTTGACGCCCGAGGGCGGCGTGAGCCCGAAGTGGCGAAAGGACATCGCCGTGGCGATGCGCCCGCGCGAGGTCCGCTGCAGGAACCCCTGCTGGATGAGATAGGGCTCGAGCACGTCCTCGATGGTGTCGCGCTCCTCGCCGATCGCGGCCGCGAGGTTGTCCACCCCCACGGGCCCGCCGGCGAACTTGGACAGCACGGTCTCGAGAAGCTTGCGGTCCATGACGTCGAGGCCGGAAGCGTCGACGTCGAGCATCGCAAGCGCGGCATCGGCGACCTCGAGCGTGACCGCGCCCTGCGCCTTCACCTCGGCGAAGTCGCGCACGCGGCGCAGCAGGCGGTTGGCGATGCGGGGCGTGCCGCGCGAGCGCCGCGCGATCTCGGTCGCGCCGTCCTCGTCGATGCGGATGTCGAGCAGCGCGGACGATCGTTGCACGATGCGCGTGAGCTCCACGGTGTTGTAGAACTCGAGGCGCGCGACGATGCCGAAGCGGTCGCGCAGCGGATTGGTGAGCATGCCCGCGCGCGTGGTGGCGCCGACGAGCGTGAACGGCGGAAGGTCGAGCTTGACGCTGCGCGCGGCGGGACCTTCGCCGATCATGATGTCGAGCTGGAAGTCCTCGAGCGCAGGGTAGAGGATCTCCTCGACGATGGGGGAGAGGCGGTGGATCTCGTCGATGAACAGGACGTCGCGGGGCTCGAGGTTGGTGAGCAGCGCCGCGAGATCGCCGGGGCGTTCGAGTACCGGACCGGACGTCTGCCGCAGGTTGACGCCGAGCTCGTAGGCGAGGATGTGCGAAAGGGTCGTCTTGCCGAGGCCCGGCGGGCCGAACAGCAGCACGTGGTCGAGCGCTTCGCCGCGCTTCTTCGCGGCCTCGATGAAGATCGAGAGCTGCTCGCGGATCTTCTCCTGGCCCACGTACTCGGCGAGGCCGCGCGGGCGCAGTGCGCGCTCGATCACCTCTTCCTGCACGCCGGCCACCTTGCCGCCGACCACGCGCTTCAATTCGTCGTTCTCGATGGCCATGTCAGTGGCGGCGGGCCGCCCCAAGCCGCCGACTGCGCCCCCTCGGGGGGCAGCGAAGCCGAGCGCAAGCGAGGCGAGCGTGGGGGGCGTTCATCGTGTCAGGCCTTGGCGAGGAGCTTCAGGGCCTGGCGGATGCCGTCGGCCACGGCCACGCCCTCGGGCAGCTGCTTGGTCGCCGCCACGGCCTCCTTGTCGCTGTAGCCGAGGGCGAGGAGGGCGTGCAGCACGTCGCTCGAGGGCGGCGGCGTGCGATGCACGCCGACGGAGGCGGTCAGGTCGACGCCGAGCTTGTCCTTGAGCTCGAGGAGCAATCGCTCGGCGGTCTTCTTGCCGATGCCCGGAATCTTGGTGAGGCGCCCCGACTCCTGCAGCGTGACCGCCTGCGCGAGCTCCGCCACCGAAAGGCCCGACAGCACCGAGAGCGCGGTGCGCGCGCCGATGCCGCTGATCTTCAGGAGCTGCCGGAACGCGCGGCGCTCGTTGTCGGTCGCGAATCCGTAGAGCAGGTGCGCATCCTCGCGCACCACGAGGTGCGTGAAGAGCGTCACCCGGTCGCCCATCGCGGGAAGGTTGTAGAACGTGCTCATCGGCACGTCGACCTCGTAGCCGACGCCCTGCACGTCGAGCAGGATCTGCGGCGGATTCTTTTCGAGCAGGGTGCCCGCGAGGCGTCCGATCATCGGCGCATTATCCCACTCGCCGCCCTTTGAGATGCGCGTGCACATGCGCGAGCGAAGGCAGCACGAGCGCCGCCGCGGCGATCTCGGCCGAGGGCGGCACGAGGTCCGGCACCATGATCGGCGTCATCCCCGCGGCGAGCGCCGCACGCACGCCCGGCTCCGAATCCTCGAGCACGACGCACGCCGAGGGCGCGGCGCCCAGGCGCTCCGCCGCAAGCAGGAAGATGTCGGGCGCCGGCTTGCCGCGCGCGATCTCGTCGCCGCCCACCAGGATGGGGAATCGCGAAGCGATGCCCACCCCCGCGAGCTTGGTGAGCGCACGGTCGCGCCGGGTCGACGTGGCCACGCCCTTCGGAATGCCCTCGGCCTCCAGCCAGTCGAGCAGGTCGTGCAGTCCCTGCTTGATCGCGATGCCGTCGCGCTCGACGATCGCGTCGTAGGCGACGTGCCAGGCGTGCATCAGCGCGTCGGTCGGAAAGTCCGCGCCGTGGCGCTCGACGATCAGCGTACGGCAGTCCTGGTAGTTGCGGCCGATCATGAGGTCGAGGAGCGCCATGTCGAAGTCGGCACCGACGGCCTCTTTCGCATCGCTCCAGGCCTGCGGTGCGAGGCGCTCGGTGTCGAGCATGAGGCCGTCCATGTCGAAGATGACCGCTTGCAGGTCGCGGAGGACGGGCGCGCTTCGGCTCATCGCACGAACCGCCCCGCGCGCCGCGTGTAGCCCGAGGCGCGCAGCATGCCGACCCCGGTGCTGCCGTGCGCATGGCAGATCGCGCAGGCGAGCGCGTCGGCGGCATCGGGGGAGGGCGCACCGGGAAGGTCAAGCAGGCGCCGCACCATCTCCTGCACCTGCGGTTTGAGCGCGCGCCCGCGCCCGACCACCGCCTGCTTGACCTGCCCCGCGGTGTACTCGTGCACGGGCAGCCCCGCGAGCACGGCGGCCGCGATGGCGGCGCCGCGCGCCTGGCCGAGGAGCAGCGTCGAGTTGGGATTCATGTTGACGAAGACGCGCTCGACGGCCACCTCCGTGGGGCGCTCCTCGGCGATCACGTGGGCGATGTCGCGCGCGATGATGCCGAGGCGGGTGGGCAGGCTGTCGCCGCTCGCCCTGATGCAGCCGCTCGTGACGTAAACGAGCCTGCCTTGCTGCTCGATGAGGAGCCCGAAGCCGGTGACGCGCAGTCCCGGATCGATGCCGAGGATCTTGCGCACGGCGGACCGTCAGGCCCTAGGCTTCATCGATTACGGCCGAGGTGTAGACCTCTTGCACGTCGTCGAGCGACTCGAGCGCGTCGAGGAGCTTGCGCATCCTCTCCGCGTCCTCGCCCGCCATCTCGACCTCGGTGGACGGCTTCATGGTCACTTCCGCGAACTCGGGCACGAATCCCGACTTGGCGAGCGCGTCCTTCACGTTCACGAAGTCGTAGGGACCGGTCACCACCTCGAAGCTGCCGTCCTCGTTCCCGACGACATCTTCCGCGCCCGCTTCGAGTGCGGCTTCCATGAGCTTGTTCTCGTCGGTGCCCGGCGCGAACACGAGTTGCCCGAGATGCTTGAACAGGAACGCGACCGAGCCGTCGGTGCCGAGGTTGCCGCCGTGCTTGGAGAAGGCGTGGCGCACGTCGGCGACGGTGCGCGTGCGGTTGTCCGTCATGCAATCGACGATCACCGCCGCGCCATTGATGCCGTAGCCCTCGTAGCGGATTTCCTCGTAGCTCACGCCCTCGAGGCCGCCGGCGCCACGCTGGGCCGCGCGCTGGATCGTGTCCTTCGGCATGTTCTGCGCGGTCGCCTTGTCGATGGCGAGGCGCAGGCGCGGGTTCATGGACGGGTCACCCCCGCCCAGGCGTGCGGCGACCGTGATTTCCTTGATGAGGCGGGTGAAGATCTTGCCGCGCTTGGCGTCGGTCGCGGCCTTCTTGTGCTTGATGTTCGCCCACTTGCTGTGGCCGGCCATAGTATTCGGAAGACTGCGCGTCTTGACGGGGGAAAACGCAAATTATACGCGGGCCCCCTTTCCCGCCGCCGGCGGGCTACGCGGCGCCGTAGCCCTGGATGCCTTTGATCTCCAGGAACTCGAGGAGCCCGAATTCGCCCCATTCGCGGCCATTGCCCGACTGCTTGTAGCCGCCGAAGGGGGCGCCTCGGTCCACGGGGGGATAGTTGAGCTGGACGTTGCCCACGCGCAGCCGGCGCGCGACGCGGCGTGCACGATCGAGATCAGCCGATTGCACGTATCCCGCGAGGCCGTACGGGGTGTCGTTGGCGATGCGCACGGCGTCGTCCTCGTCCTCGTATCCGATGAGGCAGAGCACCGGCCCGAAGATCTCCTCGCGCGCGATCGCCATGCGTGGATCCACATGGGTGAACACCGTGGGCCGCACGAAGTAGCCGCGGGAAAGGCCCTCGGGACGCCCGGTACCGCCGGCCGCCACGGTCGCGCCCTCGGCGATGCCACGCTCGATCAGCGCCTGCACTTTCTCGAATTGTGCGCGGTGCGCGACCGGGCCGAGCGTGGAAGCCTCGTCGTCGGGCCGGCCTACACGCATGGCTTGCGCGGCGCGCACCGCGATGGCGGTCGCGTCCGCGAGACGGGTGCGCGGGACAAGCATGCGCGTCGGCGACACGCACGACTGCCCGCTGTTGTTGAAGCAGCGGTTGATACCCGCGGTCACCGCGCGCTCGAAGTCGGCGTCGGGCAGCAGGATGTTGGCCGACTTGCCGCCCAGTTCCTGCGCGACGCGCTTCACCGTGTCTGCGGCCGCCTTCGCCACCGCGACACCGGCGCGCGTCGAGCCGGTGAACGACACCATGTCGACGTCCGGATGAGCGGACAGCAGGTGCCCGGTGCGGGCGCCGTCGCCGTTGACGAGGTTGAACACGCCGCGCGGCACGCCCGCCTCGTGGAGGATCTCCGCGATGATGAGAGCCGACAAAGGCGACACCTCGGACGGTTTCAGCACCATCGTGCAGCCGGCCGCCAGCGCAGGCGTGACCTT
>CAZIZD010000261.1:0-6611 GCA_964543615.1 uncultured Alcaligenaceae bacterium
ACCGTCGAGGCACACGAGATCGAGACGCGGACGTCGCTCGGCGCAATCGACGGGCAGGGTCCGCTCGCGGTCGAGTACCACAACGCGGCACTCGGCCACTACTTCATGACGGCGTTCCCCGATGAAATCGCGCTGCTCGACGGCGGTGCTTTCGGCGGCGCGTGGAAGCGCACCGGCGAGTCGTTCCGCACCGGAGGCGTCGCGGCGGCATGCCGGTTCTACGGCGCGCCGCCGAAGGGCCCCGACTCGCACTTCTTCACGTCCGACGCGTCGGAGTGCGAGCACGTGATGGTCACGTGGGCGTCGTGGACGTACGAGGCGCACGCGTTCTCGACGACGCCCGCGGCCAACGGCGCGTGCGCGGCGGGGCTCGTGGCGGTGCGGCGCTTCTACAACAATCCGGCCAGCGGCGCGGCGATGAATCACCGCTACGTGGTCAGCGCGGCCGCCGCCGCCGAGATGCGCGGCAAGGGATGGATCGACGAGGGCGTCGTGATGTGCGCGCCCGCGTGAGCTAGCGAGGCAGCGGCGCGCCCTTCGGCCACAGGAGCCACATGCGGCCGTCCTGACGCATGCGGCCGGCCTCGCGTCCCGCCTGCGGGCCGAAACCCCAGAAGTAGTCCGCTCGCACAGGCCCGCGGATCGCGCCGCCCGTGTCCTGCGCCAGCGTAAGCCGCTCGATGCGCTTGCCGGTTCCGGGCACGGTGGTGGAAAGAAAAACCGGCGCGCCCAGCGGCACGTAGCGCGGGTCGACCGCGATCGTGCGCTCCGCGAGCAGCGGCACGCCGAGCGATCCCAGGGGGCCGTCGATCGCAGCGTCGATCGAGCCGGGCGCGGGCTTGGGCAGCTCGCGGAAGAACACGTAGCTCGGATTCTCGTCGAGCAGCGCGCGGGCCTCCGCAGGATGCGCCTTCACCCAACTCGCGATCGCCTGCATGGACGCGGTGTCGCGCGTGAGCTCGCCGCGGTCGATCAGAACGCGCGCGACCGACCGGTACGGATGACCGTTCTGGTCGGCGTATCCCAGCCGCATCACGGTCCCGTCGTCGAGCGCGATGCGGCCCGACCCCTGGATCTCGAGGAAGAACGCCTCCACCGGATCCGCGACGTACGCGAGCGCCTTGCCCGTCAGCGGCGCGGCGCCGCGCTCGATGTCGGCGCGCGGCCAGTAGGGCACGACCTTGCGGCCCTCGACGCGGCCGCGCACGCGCTTGTCCTTGAGCTCGGGGAAGAGCGACGACAGGTCGACGACCAGGAGATCGTCGGGCACGCCGAACAGGGGGATCGTGTACTCGGCCGTCGGCGCACGCGAGCCCGCGAGCAGCGGCTCGTAATAGCCGGTGACGAGGCCCACCTCGGTGCCGTCGTCGTTGGCGATTTTGTATGGGCTAAAATGGCTCATGAGAAACGCGCGCACCGCCGACTCGCTGGTACCGTCGACACGCGCGCCGGTGTCGCACGGCGCCTTCCACACGGCCTGCGACTGCGCCCGCGCCACGAGCGCGCGGCACCCGACCACGAAGGCGGGCCAGGCCGCGGCCACGGCGTCGTCGTTCCATCCCGGGAGCTCGCTCCAGTCCACCGCGGTGAAGCGCACTGCGGGTGCGGATGGCGCAGGCGGCTTCGGTGCGGGCACGGGCGCCGGCGGCACCGTCTGGCATGCGGCAAGCAGCACGACGCCGGCCGCCAGCCCGGCGCGCAGCAGGTGAAGCATGGGATGGCTCATTCTCGAAGCGGTGCTTGCGCTCGTCATCGCGATCGCGATCGTGTGGTGGACGTTCTCCGGGCGGCGCAAGCCGGACGACGACCGCCCTCAGTGAAGCGTCCGCGGCACCGACAACGTGAACGACGGGATCGTGGCCTCGAACGTGTGGCCGTCCTCGGCGCGCATCTCGTAGGTCCCGTGCATCGTGCCCACGGGTGTGGCGATCGACGACCCGCTCGTGTACTCGAAGCTCTCGCCAGGCTTGAGGAGCGGCTGCTGGCCCACGACGCCGAGGCCGCGCACTTCCTGGATCCGATGCTCGCCATCGGTGATGATCCAGTGACGGCTCAGGAGCTGCGCGGCCACCTCGCCCGTGTTGGTGACGGTGATCGTGTAGCTGAACACGTAGTGATCCTTGGAAGGATCGGACTGGTCGGCGAGGTAGCTCGCCCTCGGCACGACCGTGATCCTGTATTTCCCGCTGTTCGCCATCGCGACCGATTATAGCCCCCATGCCCACGCCATTCCGCATCGCTCCGTCCATCCTGTCCGCCGATTTCGCGCGTCTCGGGGAGGAGGTGAAGAAGGTCGTCGACGCCGGCGCCGACTGGATCCACTTCGACGTGATGGACAACCATTACGTGCCCAATCTCACGATCGGCCCCATGGTCTGCGAGGCGATCAAGCCGCATTGCACGGTGCCCATCGACGTGCATCTCATGGTCAAGCCGGTCGACCGCATCGTGCCGGACTTCGCCCGCGCGGGCGCCCGCAACATCAGCTTCCACCCGGAGGCGAGCGAGCACGTCGACCGCACCATCGGCCTCATCCGCGAGCACGGCTGCACGGCGGGACTGGTCTTCAACCCGGCCACCCCGCTCGACTGGCTCATGCACACGATCGACAAGCTCGACCTCGTCCTCATCATGTCGGTCAATCCCGGCTTCGGCGGCCAGTCGTTCATCCCGCACGCGCTCGACAAGCTCAAGGAGGCACTCAAGATGGTGGACTTCGCCATGCAGCGAACGGTCCGCACCATTCACCTCGAGGTCGATGGCGGGGTCAAGGTGGACAACATCCGGTCGATCGCGGAAGCCGGGGCCGACACGTTCGTGGCCGGCAGCGCGATCTTCGCGGCGCCCGATTATCGCGGGACGATCTCCCGGATGCGGCAGGAACTCGCCGCAGCCGCCGTGGTATAGTTTTCGGGTCATGCAATTCCTCGACGTTTCCTTCGAGCAGCCTTGCACCGCGTCCGCGGTGTGGTGGCGCGCGGGTGAGTGGCGCTGGCGGCGCCACTTCTAGACCCCCCGCGCGTCTTGCGTCGCACGCCCCCACCCCAAGCGACGCACCATCAGGAAGAACGGAAGTCGAGATGATCACCGAAGCGGAATTCCGCGCGCTCTCGGCCAAGGGTCACAATCGCATCCCCCTCGTCGAGGAAGTCTTCGCCGACCTCGACACCCCGCTGTCGCTGTACCTCAAGCTCGCCAACGCGCCCAACTCGTTCCTGCTCGAATCGGTCGTGGGCGGCGAGCGCTTCGGCCGCTACTCGTTCATCGGATTGCCCGCGAAGATCCGGCTCCGCGCGAAGGGACGCAAGGTCGAGGTTCTCGACGGCGATCGCGTGGCCGAGACGTTCGAGGGCGATCCCCTCGCGTTCGTCGAGCAGTACCGCGCGCGCTTCAACGCGGCGCCGCTGCCCGGGCTGCCGCGTTTCTGCGGCGGGCTCGCGGGGGTCTTCGGCTACGACGTGGTACGGCACATCGAGACCCGGCTCGCGGACACCGGCAAGCCGCCCACGCCCGGGCTCGCCGACGTGCCGGACCTGCTGCTCCTCCTCACCGAGGAGCTCGCGGTGGTGGACAACCTCAAGGGCAAGATCTCCCTCATCGCCTACGCCGACCCCGCAGCATCCGACGCCTACGAACGCACTCGCGCGCGACTGACCGGGCTGCGGCGCAAGCTGCGCGAGCCCGCGCGCATTCCGCTCGCCACCGGTAGCACGAGGTCGGTGGCGCAGAGCCAGTTCGGCGAGGAGAACTTCAAGAAGGCGGTGGCGCGCGCCAAGGAATACATCGCCGCCGGCGACATCATGCAGGTGGTCCTGTCGCAGCGCATGACCATGCCGTTCGACGCCTCGCCGCTGTCGCTCTACCGCGCGCTGCGCTCGCTCAATCCGTCGCCGTACATGTTCTATTACGACTTCGGCGATTTCCAAGTGGTGGGCGCGTCGCCCGAGATCCTCGTGCGCAAGGAAGGCTCGTCCGTCACGCTGCGGCCCATCGCGGGCACGCGGCCGCGCGGCGCGACGCGCGAGGCCGACGAGGCGCTCGCCGCGGAGCTTTCGGCCGATCCCAAGGAGATCGCCGAGCACGTGATGCTGCTCGACCTGGGCCGCAACGACGTGGGCCGCGTCGCGCAGATCGGCACCGTGCGCGTGGCCGACCGCATGGTCATCGAGCGCTACTCGCACGTGATGCACATCGTGAGCAACGTCGAAGGCACGCTGCGCCCGGGCCTTTCCAGCGTCGACGTGCTGCGCGCCGCTTTTCCGGCGGGCACGGTCAGCGGCGCGCCCAAGGTGCGCGCGATGGAGATCATCGACGAGCTCGAGCCCACCAAGCGCGGCATCTACTCGGGCGCCGCGGGCTACATCAGCTTCCAGGACGACATGGACACGGCCATCGTGCTGCGCACCGCCGTGCTGAAGGACGGCGTGCTCTACGCGCAGGCCGGTGGCGGCATCGTGCACGACAGCTCGCCCGACGGCGAGTGGCAGGAGACCCTCAACAAGCTGCGCGCTGTGCTGCGGGCCGCGGAAATGGTGCAGCAGGGACTCGACCAGGAATGAGCCGGCCAGGAAAAGCCGCGAAGGCGCAGCGATGAAAGCGCTCGTGCTTTTCTCCGGAGGCCAGGACTCGACCACCTGCCTTGCCTGGGCGCTCGACCGCTACGAGCACGTCGAGACCGTCGGCTTCACGTACGGGCAGCGCCACGCCATCGAAATGGACGTGCGCGAGCCGATCCGCGAGGCGATCCCGCAGGTGAAGGCGTCGTGGGGCCCGCGCCTCGGCAGGGACTTCGTCGTGCCGCTGGAGACGCTCGGCAACGTGAGCGCGAGCGCGCTTACCGCCGATCTGCCGTTCGGCAAGCGCCCCGACGGACTGCCGTCGACGTTCGTGCCGGGCCGCAACCTCGTGTTCTTCACGTTCGCGGCGATCGTCGCGCAGCAGCGCGGCCTCGATCGCATCGTGAGCGGCGTGTGCGAGACGGACTTCTCGGGCTACCCCGATTGCCGCGACAACACCATGAAGGCGCTGCAGGTGGCCGTCAATCTCGGCATGGAGTCGCGCCTCGTGTTCGAGACGCCGCTCATGTGGATCGACAAGGCCGCGACGTGGCGCATGGCGAGGACCCTGGGTGGCGAAGCGCTGGTCGAGCTCGTCCGCAGGCAGACGCATTCGTGCTATCGCGGCGACCGCTCGCATGCCCACCCGTGGGGCTACGGATGCGGCGAGTGCGACGCGTGCGCCTTGCGCGCGCGCGGCTACGCACAGTTCATGGACTGACGATGTGAACCCCCACGCTCACTACGTTCGCTGCCCCCAGGGGGGGTGCCAAGCCTCCTTCGGGCGGCCGCGCGGAGGCCTGCCATGCTGCTCATGATCGACAACTACGACAGCTTCACCTACAACCTCGTGCAGTACCTGGGGGAGCTTGGCGCCGACGTGCGCGTCTATCGCAACGACGCGATCACGCTCGACCAGGTGGCCGCGCTGAAGCCGGAACGGATCGTCGTGTCTCCCGGCCCGTGCACGCCGAACGAAGCGGGCATCAGCGTTCCGATCATCCGCCGCTTCGCGGGAGAGATCCCGATCCTCGGCGTCTGCCTCGGCCATCAGTCGATCGGCCAGGCGTTCGGCGGGCGCATCGTGCGGGCGCAGCGCGTCATGCACGGCAAGCTCTCGCCCGTGACGCACGACGGCCGCGGCGTATTTGCGGACGTGCCCTCGCCGTTCCCGGTCACGCGCTACCATTCGCTGGCCATCGAGCGCGCGAGCCTGCCCGCCGAGCTCGAGGTCACGGCGACCTCCGACGACGGCGAGATCATGGGCGTGCGTCATCGCACGCTCGCGGTCGAGGGGGTGCAGTTCCACCCCGAGGCGATCCTGACCGAGCACGGCATGCGCATGCTGGGCAACTTCCTGGAGGGCCGGCAATGATGAAGACAACGGCGTCGTTGGTGACCGCGATGGGCCTGTCGATCGCGAGTGGGGTCTCGGCAGGCGTCCTCGAGGAATGCATGATCCGCGGCGACCACGCGGCGGTGACGCGCTGCCTCGTCGAGGCCGACAAGGAAGCGCAGGCCGCGCTCGTGAAGGCCGAGGGCGACGCCGGCAAGAAGGCGCGTGACATCGATACCGCGACCGGACGCTCGTCCGCCTCCCCGGCGCTCGCGCGCTCGATGCGCGCCTTCACCGACTACCGCAAGGCGCAATGCGATTTCGTGCGCGCCCTCTACGGCAGCGGCAACGGCGCCGACCAGGCGCAGATCGCCTGCACCATCGACCTCACGCGCCGGCGCGTGCGCGAGCTCCAGATTTAAGCGAGGAACACCATGTCCATCACGGCCCAGGAAGCGCTCCAGCGCACCATCGAGCATCGCGAGATCTTTCACGACGAGATGCTCTCGCTCATGCGCCAGATCATGAGCGGCGAGGTCTCGCCCGTGATGATCGCGGCGTTGACCATCGGCCTGCGCGTCAAGAAGGAGACGATCGGCGAGATCGCGGCGGCCGCGCAGGTCATGCGCGAGCTCTCTACCAAGGTCGAGGTCGCCGATCGCGCGGGCCTCGTCGACATCGTGGGCCACGAACATGGCGGTCTTGCCGAGTCGGCGGCA
>CAZIZD010000262.1:0-6528 GCA_964543615.1 uncultured Alcaligenaceae bacterium
ATCGTGCAGCACACGGGGAATGCGCTCGTGAGCGCGATCAAGATGGCACTTGCCGAGGGCGATCCCGAGGCGGCACAGCTCGTTGCATGCGATTGCATCGTGCTCGCGGAGACCAAAGACCGTGCCAACTGGGAGCTGATCGCACGGTGCGCCCAGGTATGCGAGGGCAACGCCGCCATGGTGCTTCAGCGGGCATGCGACGAGGTCGAGGACGACGAAGACAGGCACCTCCGCAACGCCAAGGACCGGTGCAGGGAACTGTGGCTCCAGTCGCTGGACCTCGCCACGATCGATGCCATGGAGCTGGACAAGACCCAAGGGCCGGGGCGACAACCTCGCGGCTGACGGAGTGGCGCAATAGGGCGTCATGGACGAGGGTGTCCGCGGGACACTGTATGCACGCTACCGCACAGACGCGGGGCGCGAGCGATGATCTGATGCAAGTACGCGCCTCCCGCGCGGGACCTCGGCCCTCAGAATGAATACTCCGCTTGCCGCAACAGCACCGTCCACACCCCAAAGTAGTCCCTTGAAGATGCAGGACAGCGCTCTCGCGCAGGTGCTGGGGTGCGTTGCCCTGGCCCTGGCGCTGACCGCGATCACCGTCTTCGTTGCCAATGCGATCTTCGATGCGATGGGACTGGCGACCTGAGTCGAGCCCATGACTGCGCTATCGACCATCACAAAAGATCCGCCGAACGTGGACGTCCCCCGGGAATTTCACCGCCGGATGGCCGCGATCATCGAAGCCGTGCAATCGGGCATCTGGGAAGCGGGCGTACACGACCTGCTCGGTTACGCCACGGACTACGCGTTCGGCGACACCAGGGGATTGCAGACGCTGGTGTTGAAAAGCAGGCACCGCTCGGCCTACGTGCGCCTGCAATGGGCCGCGATCATGGGTAACACCGATCCCGACCGTCAGCAGGTGACCGCCGCGGTCGCCAACGCGATCCGCGAACTCACTTAGCCGGCCGCGCCCAAGCGGCGTCGGCCTTCTACGATGCGGAGCGAACCTCGTCGGTCCACACCCTGAACGATGCCAGGGTACTGGGCCCGAACGTGCTGCTGAGCGCGACGTCCGTAGCATCGCGCCCGCGCGCGATGAGAATCCTGCCGATCCGCGGCACGTTGTTGCGCGCGTCGAAGGTGTGCCAGCGCCCGTCGAGAAACGCTTCGAACCACGCCGCGAAGTCCGGCGTCCCGTGCGGAGGCGGCACGCCGATGTCCCCAAGGTAGCCGGTGCAGTACCGGGCCGGTATGTTCATGCACCGGCAGAAGGCCACCGCAAGGTGGGTGTAGTCGCGGCACACTCCGGTCCTGTCGTGGTAGGCCTCGAGTGCGGTGCGCGTCATGCGCGCGTGCTCGTACCCGAACGCGATGTGACGATGCACGTAATCGCAGATGGCCTGGACACGGCTCCATCCCGTGGGCGTCTGGCCGAACAGCTTCCAGGCCGTTTCGGACAGGCGGTCGGTTTCGCAGTACCGGCTTCCAAGCAGGAAGAGGAGCGTCTCCTCGGGCAGGTCCTCGACGGCGAGCTGCCGCGCTTGCGGTGAGATGTGATCGGGCACGCCCGTATCCTTGACAACCGCCTCGGCCGAGATGCGCATGCGGCCCTTGGGCGCCACGATGCGCGTGCACCAGTTGCCGAAGCTGTCGCGATACGCGGCCACCGGCACGGGCGGATCGAACAGCAGGTCGTCGCGGCCGACGAGATCGGAGACCCGCGTGAAGTGCACGTTGAGGTTGAAGATCATCGGGGTCGGCTGCGGGCAGTCGTAGACCAGCTCGAAGCCGGCGCGGATTTGCATGATGCGTTCTCCATCCAGTAGGTGATGGCCCAGCCTAGTCGGTGGCGTGCGCAAGGTCGGTGCGGTACCGCACGTACGCCTGGGGCCGGTGCCAGACCGCCCCGGGGGAATCGCGCCCATCGCGCGACCCTTGGTGTGCCAGCGCACATACGGCGTCGTCCGTTTCGCGTATCCGGAAGGCGGGTCTTTGCCCTTCTTCGAGAGGTCACATTCATGAACATTCCGGCCGAAACCAAACCCGCGCTCTGGGGCATGGCAGGTGGAGCAATCGCAGCGGCAATCGTGGGATTCACGTGGGGCGGATGGGTCACCGGCGGAAAGGCCGAGACCACCGCAAAGCAGCAGGCCGATGCCGCGGTCGTCTCGGCACTGGCGCCCGTGTGCGTGGAGCGGTTCCAGCGCGGGCCCGACGTCGCGGCCAATCTCGCACAGCTGAAGCAGACCGAATCCTGGTCCCAGGGAGGCTTCATCGAGAAGGGCGGCTGGGCGACGGCGCCGGGCGCCACCGCGACGGATCAGGCGTCCGCCGTGGCCAAGGCTTGCGCGACGCTGCTCTCCGGCGTCTAGACTGGCATCACGGGTCGCGTCGCGTCTCGTGCCTCGAGAACCGCCGCACGAAGCGGCGGTCGATGCGATCCTTCCAGCGCCACACCCACCGGCCGGCGAAGGACCACCGCCCGCGCCATGCCAGCGCATGCTTCCCGCCGGTGCCGAGGATGTAGAGCGCGCGCGCCTGCGGAGTCCACGATCGCAGCGGACGTCCCTCGGCGGCGGCGCGCAGGTTTGCGATCAGGACCGGCCCGGCGCGCACGGCATAGACGCCGGACTTGGGCCGATCGACGTGATAAGCCGCCACGTTGCCCGCGGCGAGAACGCACGGATGCGACACACTGCGCAGCGTCGCGTCCACGCGGATGTAGCCGTCCCGGTCGGTGGCGAGCCCCGAGGCGGCGGGCCACGCCGGCGCTGCAGCGCCGGTGGCGAGGATGCACGCATCGGACGCGATCGAGGTTGTATCGTCGAACTCGACCGCCCCGGCGCCGATGCGCGCTGCGTGGCGTCCGCCCAGCCATCGGATTTGCCGCGCCTCGAGCCACGCCGCGATGCGGCGCCGGGCACGCTCGGGTGCACCACGCATGGGCAGCGAATCGTCGCCGGCGAGCGCGATCCGGACGCGATCGCGCAAGTCCGGGCCGAGCCGATGTCGAATGGCGAACGCGAGCTCGACGCCCGCGGCGCCTGCCCCGACGACCACGAGATCGAAGGGACGGTCGGTCCGCTGCATGCGTTGAAGCAGCGACGGCCACGCTTCCACGAACGTCTCGAGCGGGCGTAACGCCAGGGCATGCTCCGAGGCGCCGGGCAGCGCGTCGAGCGCGGGCTCCGGGCCTGTGTTGATCGAAATGAGGTCGAATGGCAGCGCGTGGCCGTCGGCGCATAGCGCCTCATTGCGCCCGAGGTCGAGGCCGGTTGCACTGGTGAGATGCAGGCGCACGCCGGCAGCGCGCGCGAGACCGGCGAGAGGCAGGGTGCATGACGCAAGGTCGTAATGTCCCGCCATCCAGCCGGCGAGCATCCCCGAGTACACGAGCCGCGGACATGGCGTGACGAGGTCGACCTGCCAACCGGCGGGCGGGGAGGTTGCAAAGCCCGCGAGCACCTGCACGTGCGCGTGACCGCCGCCGAGAAGGACGAGGCGCTTCATCGCGGTGGCGCCACGAGATCGGGGCAGAGGGCGCGAAGGCGCTGCAAGTCTTCCGGGCGATCGACGTCCCACAGCACCCTTGGCTCGCACCAGCGTGCATCGAGCGCGCGCAATCTGTCGCGGGTCGCGCGCATGACGGAGTCGGTGCTCCACTCGATGTCTTCGAACAGGGACGGGAGAGGCTCGCGCAATCCGATCAGGACGTAGCCGCCGTCCTCTGCCGGCATCACGACCGCATCGTGCCCGTCGCGAAGCGATCGGGCCGCACTGCGCAGGTCGCCGGGCTCGAGGGCGGGGCAGTCGGTGCCGATGAGAAGCAGCGGTCCGCGCGGGCAGTGCGCCTGGAACGCGTGCAGCATCCGCTGGCCCAGGTCCACGTCGGGTTGGTCGCGGCACTCGACATGCACGCGCTCGCGCAGCGCTCCGAAGAACCGGTGCCTCGAATCCGGGGCGCACCACAGCGTCACACCGCCGGTGCCGGCGCGCAGGGCGGTATCGACGGCGCGCAGGGTGAGCCCGCGCTGCAAGCGCGCGGCGCCGTGCGCACCGAGGGCGGGAATCAGTCGCGTCTTGGCGCGGCCCGCTTGCGGGGCCCTGGCAAAGATTGCGATGCGAACGCCTTCAGCGCTCACGAGCGTCCGATGCGTAGTGCTCCGCGAGTCGCGCGGGCTCGGCGCCGAAGAAATAGGCCGCGCGCAGCCACCACATGAGCCCGATGGTCCGGAGGACGCCATGACGATTCCATCGCCGCGCCGAAGTCGTCACCGTGGAGCGCAGGCACGCGGGCGGGTCATGGCGGCGGAGCGTCCTCGAAAGTGCGATGTCTTCCATGAGAGCGATCGCCGGATAGCCTCCGACGGACTCGAAGAGGTCGCGGCGCACGAAGATGGCCTGGTCCCCCGTCGCGATGCCGGTGAGCCGCGAGCGCACGTTCATCATCGACTCCACGACGCGAAATGTCGCGCGCTGGTCGTCGATGCGAACGTCGAACCTGCCCCAGCGCGCTCCCCGCGCAACGGCCTCGAGAACGCGCCGATCCCCGTCCTCCGGCAGGTGGGTGTCCGCGTGCAGGAAGAGCACGATGTCCGACGCGCAGGAGGCGGCCCCCGCGTTCATCTGCAAGGCGCGCCCGCGCGGCGCGACGAGCACGCGGTCGGCGCGGGATTGCGCGATTTCGGCACTCGCATCGCGGCTGCCGCCATCCACGACCACGATGCGCACTCCGCGCTCCCGCATCGGCTGCAACCGCGCGAGCAGCGGCCCGAGCCGCGGGGCTTCGTCGAGGACAGGCACGACGATGGAGAGCTCGCCCGTCACGTCGCGAGCGACTCCGGCAGCGTCGATGTCATCGCAGCCGCCATGCGTGGAACCTGCCGACCCAGTCGAGAAGGCGCTTCGGCGCATGCGCGCGCTTCCATGCGCCGGCTGCATACTTGTTGGCCTCGGCCATCGTCGGATAGATGTGGATCGTGCCCAGGATGCGATCGAGTCCGATGCGATGCTTCATCGCCAGCACGAACTCGGCGATGAGGTCGGCCGCGTGCTCGCCCACGATCGTCACACCCAGGATGCGATCCTTGCCCGGCACGGTCAGCACCTTGACGAACCCATGCGCTTCGCCGTCCGCGATGGCGCGATCCAGGTCGTCGATGCCGTAGACCGTGACCTCGTGCGGGACGTTCCGGGCGCGCGCTTCCTGCTCGTTGAGGCCCACGCGCGCGACCTCCGGTTGCACGAACGTGGCCCACGGGATGGTCGCGTAGTCGGCGCGAAACTTCTTGAAGGGGTCGAAGAGCGCGTTGACGGCGGCATACCACGCCTGGTGCGCGGCAACGTGGGTGAACTGGTAGGGGCCGGAAACGTCGCCGGCGGCGTAGACGTTGGGCAGGTTGGTCTGCAGGAAGCCGTTGGTCTCGACCGTCCGGCCTACGGTGACGCCAAGTTCCTCGAGCCCGAAGCCCGTGACATTCGCCGTGCGCCCGACGGCCACCAGCACCGCGTCGAAGGGGATCGTGACCTCGGCGTTTTCGTGCCCGGCAACCAGCCGCTTCTCGCCCTGCACGGTCTCGAACCGCACCGCGCGATGTCCCGTGCGGACGTCGATGCCCTCGGCGCGAAAGCGATCGGTGACGATCGTCGAGACCTCCACGTCTTCGCGGGCGAGGATACGCGGCTCCATCTCGACCTGCGTCACGCGCGAGCCGAGGCGCGCGAACGCCTGCGCGAGCTCCGAGCCGATCGGTCCGCCGCCCAGGACGAGCAGGCGTGGCGGCAACTCGCGCAACGACCAGATCGTTTCGGAGGTGAAGTACCCCACCTCCTCCAGCCCGGGAATGGGCGGCACCGTGGGCCGCGCCCCGGTCGCCACGACGATGGAGCGCGTGGCAAGCCGCTGCGCCGTCCCGTCCGCCTTCGTGATCTCGACCTCCCACGGGGTCACGAGGCGTGCCGATCCGTGGATCACGTCGACGCCGAGGCCCGTGTACCGCGCGGCCGAATCGTGAGGCTCGACCGTCGCGATCACTCGCTGCACGCGCGCCATCACGTCGGCAAAGCTGACCCGGGCGGCGGCGCACTCGATGCCGAACTCGGAGGCGCGGCGGATGAGCGCGAGCACGCGCGCCGAGCGGATCAGCGCCTTCGACGGCACGCACCCCGTGTTGAGGCAATCGCCGCCCATGCGGTGCTGCTCGACCAGGGTGACCTTCGCGCGCAGCGCTGCGGCAATGTAGGCGGCGACGAGGCCCGCCGAGCCCGCGCCGATCACGACCAGGTTGCGGTCGAACCGTCGCGGACGCGGCCAACGGGCGTAGATGCGGCGGGCACGTACGTAGTCGAGGATCTTGCGCGCGGCCAGGGGGAGAAGTCCGATGGCCGTGAACGATGCGAGGAGGGCGGGCGATGCGATGCCTGCGAGCGAATCGATGCGCGCGAGCTCGGTGCCCGCGTTCACGTAAACGAGCGTCCCCGTGAGCATGCCGAGCTGGCTCACCCAGTAGAACGTCCACG
>CAZIZD010000263.1:0-6519 GCA_964543615.1 uncultured Alcaligenaceae bacterium
GGCGAGATCATGTTCCGCGGCAACATCACGATGAAGGGCTACCTCAAGAACCCCAGGGCCACCAACGAGGCGTTCGCCGGCGGCTGGTTCCACTCCGGCGACCTCGCGGTGATGCAGCCCGACGGCTACGTCAAGATCAAGGACCGCAGCAAGGACGTGATCATCTCGGGTGGCGAGAACATCAGCTCGCTCGAGGTGGAGGACACGCTGTACCGTCATCCGGCGGTGGTGGCGGCGGCAGTGGTCGCGCAACCGGATCCCAAGTGGGGCGAGACGCCTTGCGCATTCGTCGAGCTCAAGCCCGGGATGAGCGCCACGGAGGCCGAGCTCATCGCGCATTGCCAGGCGCATCTTGCGCGATTCAAGGCGCCGAAGAAGGTCGTGTTCGGGGATTTGCCGAAGACGTCGACGGGGAAGATCCAGAAGTTCCTGCTGCGGGAGAAGGCGAAGTCGACCACCGCCATCGAGTGAGATCGGTGGCCATGGGGCTCGTTGCACCGGACGCGCTTTGCGCGCCGGTGAACTCGCGGTCGGTGGCACTTGCGTTGCACCGGACGCGCTTTGCGCGCCGGTGAACTCGCGATCGGTGGCGCCCGCGTTGCACCGGCGGCCCATCACGCCGGCTCGCTCTCCTCGAGCGACAGCAGCGAGGCATTGCCGCCGCTCGCGGTCGTGTTGACCGTGAGCGTTCGCTCGACGACCAGGCGCGAGGCGTCGTAGCCCGAGGCCGTCCGCTCGATCACCGGGACGAGGGGCGCATCGGTTCCGGCGAGTGCGGCGCGCAGGCGCGCGGCCTCGGCGGGATCTCCCGCGAACAGGACGGCATCGGGACGCGGCCCGGGCATCTCGATCGGCACGTTGCCGAGCGACGTCGCGAGTGCGCGCTGCGCCGCGCGCTCCTCCGGGTCGGGCGCGATGCACGCGACGCGTCCGCGAGGATGCAGCGACAGGACGTTCGACTCGCCCGTCGGTCCGGCGAGCACCACGGGTGACAGCTCCGGCGGAGGGCGCGTCTCGCGCACGAGGCGCCACAGGAAGTGAGGACCTCCAGCCTTCGGTCCCGTGCCCGACAGTCCTTCGCCGCCGAAGGGCTGCACGCCGACGACCGCGCCGACGATGTTGCGGTTGACGTACACGTTGCCGGCGCGGATCCGCTGCGCGAGGAAGTCGATGGTCTCGTCGATGCGGCTGTGGATGCCGTGCGTGAGGCCATAGCCGCTCGCGTTGATCGCGTCGACCAGCTCCGGCAGCGTGCCTTCGCGATAGCGCACGACGTGCAGCACGGGCCCGAACACTTCGAGCGTCAGCGACAGGGGATCGTCGATCTCGACGATGGTGGGGGCGACGTACGTGCCGCGATCGCACGCCGCCGGCAGTGCCAGCGTGTGCACCTTCGCGCCCTCGCTGCGCCGGCGTGCGACGTAGTCGACCAGCGCGCCGTGCGCGTCCTCGTCGATGACGGGGCCCACGTCCACCGACAGGTGCCGCGGATCGCCGACGCGCAGCTCGGCCATCGCGCCCAGCAGCATGGGCAGGATGCGCCCCGCGACGTCGTCCTGCAGGCACAGGAGCCGCAGCGCGGAGCAGCGCTGCCCCGCGCTGTCGAACGCGGACACGATCGCATCGGCCACCACCTGCTCCGGCAGGGCCGAGCTGTCGGCGATCATCGCGTTCTGGCCGCCGGTCTCGGCGATGAGTGCCGGATCGTCGGTGCGCTGCGCGAGGGTGCGCGCGATGATGCGCGCGACCTCCGTTGACCCGGTGAAGAGCACGCCCGCGATGCGCGGGTCGGCAACCAGTGCCGCACCCACGGTCTCGCCGCGTCCCGGCAGGAGCTGCAATGCGGACTCCGGAATGCCGGCCGTGTGCAGGAGGCGTACCGCGTGCGCGGCCACGAGGGGCGTCTGCTCCGCAGGCTTGGCGATCACCGGATTGCCCGCGGCCAGCGCCGCCGCCACCTGGCCCACGAAGATCGCGAGGGGAAAGTTCCACGGTGCGATGCTCGCGATCGGACCGCGCGGCGTCGTTCCCCGCAATTCGCGCAGCGCCTGCGTCGCGTAGTAGCGGCAGAAGTCGGCGGCCTCGCGCACCTCACCCTGCGCATTGGGCAGCGTCTTGCCCGCCTCCAGCACGGCGATGCGCATGAGCGGCAACGCGTTCTCCTCGAGGAGGTCTGCGGCGCGCATGAGGCACGCCGCGCGCGACTCGACGTCGATGCTTCGCCAGGGGGACGCCGCAGCGATGCCGACCGCCCGCGCAACGTCGTTGACGTTGGACTCCTCCACGAACCCCACGAGCTCGTGCCGGTCCGCGGGATTGAGGAGACGGCGCGTCTCGCGCGGCCGCGATGCAGGGAGCGTCGGCGCCGCATGTGCGGGCTCGAACGGCGACGCCATCGCAGCCTCCAGCTCCGCGAGCGTGGCCTCGTCGGAGAAGTCGCGGCCCCTCGAGTTCGGGCGGTCGGGGTAGAGCGCGCCGGGGAGGGGAATGCGCGGGTGCGGCGCGCCCCCTGTCGCGCGCGCATGTGCCACCGGGTCGGCCACCAGTTCCTCGATCGATACGGACGGGTCGACGATGCGATTGACGAACGACGAGTTGGCGCCGTTCTCGAGCAGGCGGCGCACGAGGTATGCGAGCAGCGTCTCGTGCGAGCCCACGGGCGCGTAGATCCGGCAGGGCTGTCGCATCTCCGAGTCGGCCACGACCTGGTCGTACACCGATTCGCCCATGCCGTGCAGGCACTGGAACTCGAAGTCCGCGTCGCCCGCGAGCGCGCCGACGGCCGCGATGGTGAACGCGTTGTGGCTCGCGAACTGGGGATAGATCGCGTCGGGTGCCGCCAGCATCGCCTTGGCGCATGCGAGGTACGACACGTCGGTGTGCACCTTGCGGGTGAACACGGGGTAGCCGGCAAGGCCGTCGACCTGCGCGCGCTTGATCTCCGTGTCCCAGTACGCGCCCTTGACGAGGCGCACCATCAGCCTTCGCCGGTGCGCACGTCCCAGTGCGACGAGCCATGCGATCACGCTGCGCGCGCGCTTCTGGTAGGCCTGCACGACGAAGCCCAGCCCCTCCCATCCCGCGAGTGCGGGGTCGCCCGCAAGCCTTTCGAAAAGATCGAGCGAGAGCTCGAGGCGGTCCGCCTCTTCCGCGTCGATGTTGAGGCCGATGTCGTACGAGCGCGCGAGCACCGCGAGCCCGCGCAGGCGCGGATGGAGCTCGGCCATCACGCGGTCGCGCTGCAGGCGCGAATAGCGCGGGTGCAACGCCGACAGCTTGATCGAGATGCCAGGGCCCTCGTACACACCGGCGCCCCCGGACGATGCGCCGATCGCGTCGATGGCCTCCTCGTACGCCGCGAGATAACGCCGCGCGTCGGCGTCGGTCATCGCGGCCTCGCCCAGCATGTCGAACGAGAAGCGATAGCCTCGCGCCTCGCGCTCGCGCGCGTTGGCGATCGCCTCGCCGATCGTGCGGCCCAGCACGAACTGCTGCCCGAGGAGGCGCATCGCGAGGTCCACGCCCTTGCGGATGAGCGGCTCGCCGCCCTTTCGCAGGAGCGACGTCAGGGCCTGCTCGAGCCTGCCGTCGCTGTGCGAGTCGACGAGCTTGCCGGTGACGAGCAGTCCCCACGCCGCTGCGTTCACGAACAGCGAAGGGCTGCGTCCCACGTGCGCGCGCCAGTCGCCCTGGGCGAGCTTGTCGCGGATGAGGCGGTCGCGCGTGGCGATGTCCGGGATGCGCAGGAGCGCCTCGGCAAGGCACATGAGCGCGATCCCTTCGCGCGACTCGAGCGAGAACTCCAGCATCAGCGCATCGACGCCGCCCGCCTTGTGGCGCGCGGCGCGCACGCCTTCCGCGAGCTCGCTTGCGCGCGCCTGCGCGCTCTCGAGAAGATCCGCAGGCAGGGAGGCCTCGTCGAGGAGCGACGCCAGGGCGGCAGGTTCGGCGAGCCGGTAGTTCGCCCGGATGCGGGCACGCAGGGCGCTCGAGAGGGCGTCGGGATCCATGGAGAATGGGGAGTGCACCGCCAAAGCGGAAAAGTAGCATGAACGCGCGGCAAGACGCCCTCAATTGCCTGGGCCTAAAATGGACGCACCCACCCGGAGTCCATCATGAACGCGCCCCTCGAAGCTCACGTCGTTCCCCACGTCCTCACCGAGAGCCGCGACGGCATCTGCACCGTCACGATGAATCGCGGCGACCGGTTCAACCCGCTGTCGACGGCGATGATCGAGGCCCTCGACGCGACCTTCGACGCCATCGCCGCCGACGAAGGCGTGCGCGTCGTCGTGCTCACCGGGGCGGGCCGCGCGTTCTGCGCAGGGCATGACCTCACCGAGATGCGCGCACACATCGACCACGACTGGCAACGTGCCATGTTCGACCGTTGCACGGCGATGATGATGAAGATGACCCGGCTCCCGCAGCCCGTGATCGCGCGCGTTCAGGGCGCCGCGGCGGCGGCCGGCTGCCAGCTCGTGTCGATGTGCGACCTCGCGGTCGCGGCCGATCACGCCAAGTTCGGGCTCTCGGGCATCAACGCGGGCATCTTCTGTACCACGCCCTCGGTGGGCGTCGGCCGCAACGTGCCGCGCAAGCGCGCGATGGAGTTGCTCCTGACCGGCGAACTGATCGACGCGCCCACCGCGAGCGCGTGGGGGCTCGTCAATCGCGTGGTGCCCGTGGGCGAGCTCGACGCCGCCGTCGAATCGCTGGCGCGGACCATCGCGCGCAAGAGCCGCGCAGTGCTCGCAATGGGCAAGCGCGCGTTCTACGCGCAGATGGATGAGGGCATGGCCGCCGCGTACGACCTCGCCGCCGAGACGATGGCCTGCAACATGCTCGATCCCGACGCCGCCGAAGGCGTCGACGCGTTCCTCGCCAAGCGCCCGCCGCAGTGGCGCCGTTAGCAGCGTAGCTCCGGCAGGGTGGGGCGCGGTTGCGCGCCGTCTCCGGCGCGGGATTTGCGGCGCGACAGCGGGGCCATTGACCTGCGTCAACGCGCGTCACCGCATCGTTGACTTCTAATGCGCGAATCACACGAGCGTGCAGCAGACACGCCGCGTCCACCGAACGTTCACCCTGCGGGAGAAGAGATGGTCGATACCACCCAGGTCGATTGGAAAGCGATCGACAGCCGTCCGGAGTTCCAGGAGCTGCATCGTCGGAAGGTGCGCTTTCTCACGACTCTCATGGTGTTTTCCCTGGTTTTCTACTTCCTGCTGCCGATCGGCGCGGCGTACTTCCAGGACATCTACCGGATCAAGGTCTGGGGTCCGGTCAACGTGGGCATCCTGTTCGCGCTGCTGCAGTTCGTCGTGGCGTGGAGCCTCGCGTGGTTCTACGCGCGTCGCGCCAACACGGTGTTCGACCCCATGGCCGCCGAGATCGTCCGCGACGCCGAGAAGCTGATGGGAAGCCGCAAATGAGCGCCCGTCGCTTCGCGCTCGCCGCAGGCGCGATATCCCTCGCGGCCATCGCCACGCCCGCGCTCGCGCAGGGCGCAGTTGCCGCGCAATGGCGCTGGCTGACCTTCGTCGTGTTCGGCGCCATCATCGCGCTGACGATGTACGTGACCTTCGTCGCCGCCAAGCGCGTGAAGAGCGTCTCCGACTTCTACACGGCAGGCGGTGGCGTATCCGGCCTGCAGAACGGCTGGGCGATCGCCGGCGACTACCTGTCGGCTGCCTCGTTCCTCGGCATCGCCGGCCTCATATCGTTGTACGGCTACGATGGCTTCATGTACTCGGTGGGCTGGCTCGTCGCCTACATCACCGTGCTGCTCGTGATCGCCGAGCCCTGCCGCAACATCGGCAAGTACACCCTCGCCGACATCCTGGCGTACCGGAACAATCCGCGCGCGACCCGCATCGTCGGTGCGCTGTCGACGATCACCGTGTCGACGTTCTACCTCACCGCGCAGATGGTCGGCGGAGGCGTGCTCGTGAAGACGCTCATCGGCATCGACTACGAGATCTCGGTCATGGTCGTGGGCGTGCTGATGCTGGCCTACGTGCTGTTCGGCGGCATGGTCGCCACCACCTGGGTGCAGATCATCAAGGCGGTCCTGCTGGTGACGGCGTCGATACTGCTCGTGATGTTCGTCTGGACGCCGTATGGATTCTCGCTGCCTGGGTTCCTGCAGGCGGTGGTCGGCGACGCCAAGGTGCAGACGCAGGTCGCAGGCCTCCTCGGCGACGCCGCGAAGAACATGACCCCGGAGCAGCTCGGGCAGCGCTTCCTCGAGCCCGGCCTCTACTTCAAGGCGCCGATCGACCAGATCTCGCTCGGCATGGCGCTCGTGTTCGGCACGGCCGGACTGCCGCACATCCTCATGCGGTTCTTCACGGTACCGACCGCGCAGGATGCCCGCAAGTCGGTGATCTGGGCGATGGCCATCATCGGCGGGTTCTACGTGCTGACTCTGTTCCTCGGACTCGGGTCGGCGATCAACGTGGGCCAGGGCGAGATCACCCGCATCGACAAGGGCGGCAACATGGCAGGTCCGCTGCTCGC
>CAZIZD010000264.1:0-6514 GCA_964543615.1 uncultured Alcaligenaceae bacterium
TGGCGGCGGCCCACACCACCAAACCGCCGGAGAAAGAGGACCCCCACAGCCCGATGACCCGCGGGATCAAGACGGTGTTCTGGAAGGGCGCCGAGCTCTATCGCGCCGAGTCGCGCAACCAGGAGACGATGGCCAAGTACGGTCACGGCGTCCCCGACGACTGGATCGAGCGCAACCTCTACACGCGCTTCAGCTGGCAGGGCGTGGGGCTCATGCTGGCGGTGAACCTCGTGCTGTTCGGGCCTATCGGCGCCACCATCTGGGCGGTCCAGATGATGTGGATCCCGGTCAACGCGGCTGGCATCATCAACGGCATCGGCCACTACTGGGGCTACCGCAACTTCGCGTGCGCGGACACCTCCACGAACATCGTGCCGTGGGGCTTCATCATCGGCGGCGAGGAGCTGCACAACAACCACCACGCGTATGGCACATCGGCCAAGTTCTCGTCGCAGTGGTACGAGATAGACATCGGCTGGGGCTACATCCGCATCCTGTCAGCTCTGAAGCTCGCCACCGTGCGCAAGATCGCGCCGCAGGTCCGCTTCGACCGCGACAAGGCAGTCGCCGATCTCGCCACCCTGCAGGCGGTGATCACCCATCGCTACCACGTGGCCACGGCCTATGCGCGCTCGCTCAAGGCCACGTGCGCGGCCGAGCTCGCCAACCTCAAGGATCGCGCCGGCGAGATCAAGCCCTTCTCCAAGCGCCGGATGAAGCGGTTCCTCCTCGCTGATCCTGCGACGCTCAGCGAAGCGGAGCGCGAGGAACTCTCCCTCGCGCTCGCCAAGAGCAAGTCGGTGGCGACCATCTACTCGATGCGCCAGGAGTTGGCCTCGCTGTGGGAGCGCTCGACGGAATCGTCCGAGCAGCTTCTCGCGCGCCTGCAGGACTGGTGCCGCCGTGCCGAAGCCTCGGGCATTGCGCCGCTGGTGGCGTTCTCGCACAAGTTGCGGCGCTACGCCTGACGCGCAACGCGTGCGGGGCGAAGCGGTCGCCGGCAGCGTCGCTCGCGAATGGAAAGTGGCGACCGTGCAGTGAATCCGGGGCCGGGCTCGTCTGACATCGACGAGCTCCTGCGCACCGCATTGTCCGATCTCGACGCGGGGCGCCTCGATGCGGCGCGCGCAACGATCCTGTCCGCCCGCGCGCTCGCGCCAGGCAGTGCGCGCGTCCACTATCTGCTGGCCCTGTACTACGGCGACACGATGCAGTTCGCCGAGGCGCTGCAGGCGATCGACGAATCGTTGCGGCTCGATCCGGGTCACGCCAAGGCCCACAACAACCGCGGGTCGGCGCTGATGCACCTCGGCCGCTGGGCTCCTGCGGAGGAGGCTTTCCGCCGCGCGATCGAGCTCGACCCCACTCTCACGCAGCCCTACGTAAATCTCGGTCAGGTGCTCGAGCACCGCGGGGCGATTGCCGACGCCGACGAGGTGTACCGGCTCGCGATCGAACGGGGCCTCGACCGCGAAATGTTCGAGCAGTACCGCGCCGTCCTGGCGGGGCGCGACACCCGTGCAACCCCCGAAGGCTGGGTGCGGTCGACGTTCGACAACTTCGCATCGACCTTCGACGCACGCCTTCGCGCGATGGGCTATCGCGTTGCGCAGGATCTCGCGAGCCGGCTCGTCGCCCGCATGCCCGCCTCTGTCGACATCCTCGACCTGGGTTGCGGCACCGGCGCATGCGGCGTGGCCCTTGCCGGTCACAAGCGCCGGCTGGTCGGAGTGGACCTGTCCGGGAAGATGCTGCAACAGGCCGCGCTGCACGGCCTCTACGACGACCTGCAGAACGCCGACGTGCGCGAGTTCCTGGTCGCATGCGTGTCCGGCTCATTCGACGTCATCGTTGCTGGCGACGTGTTCGTCTACATCGGCGAGCTCGATGCCGTCTTCCGCGAAGCTGCGCGCGTGATCCGGCCCTCCGGCTACTTCGCGTTCTCCGCCGAGGAGCGCGACGAGCGCGACTACGTGCGGCAGCCGAGCGGACGTTACGCACAGTCGGAAGCGTACATTCGCCGCCTTGCCGCGCGCGACTTCGAAGTACGCTGCGCCGATGCCACGGTGCTTCGCGCGGAAGGCAGCGAGAAGATCTTCGGGCGCCTGTACGTGCTTCAGAAGCGCGATTCGCCGGCATGACTCCGCTGCCGGATGCAGAGCGCGAACGGCAGGCGGCGAAGCTCATCGAATCCGGCAACGCCGCCGAGGACGCAGGGCGCCTCGCGGAGGCGCTTGCCTCTTACGACGCGGCCGTGCAGCTATCGCGGACGTACGCGCGTGCCCATCTCAACCGTGGAAACGCGCTGGCCGCACTGGGCCGCGCCGATGAAGCGTTCGCCGCCTACGACGAGGCGCTTGCCTGCAAGCCGGACTACGCGGGCGCGCACGTCAACAAGGGCAACCTGCACACGCGTCTCGACCAGACCGAGAGCGCCATCGCGAGCTATCGCAGCGCCCTCGCCATCGATCACGCGATGCCGCAGGTGCACATGGCGCTCGGCATGGGCCTGCAGGAGCTCGGGAAGCTCGACGAGGCAATTGCCGCATTTCGCGACGCGGCTCGCTTCGATCCGGACTCCACTGCGGCGCACACGAGCCTCGGCAACGCGCTGATCCGGCGCGACGAGCTCGCGCAAGCGCTCGAGTCCTTTCGCAAGGCGACGGAGCTCGAACCCGGTACCGCCGCGGTATGGAGCAACTTCGGCGGCGCGCTGGTCAAGCTCGGACGGCACGACGAGGCAATCCGCGCGCTTACCCGGGCGCTGGACATGGAGCCCGATCTCGTCGCGGCAAACGTCGCGCTTGGCCGGGCATTGCGCAAGTGTTCCAGGCCGGGGGACGCGGTGGCGAGATTCCGCCGCGCCATCGAGCTCGATCCGCGCAACTCCGAGGCGTATGCCGACCTCGCGCATGCGCTTCGCGACCTGGGGCAGACCTCCGCTGCGCGCGAACCTTTCGAGAAGGCCGTCTCGCTCAACCCGCGCGATCCGCGGTCGCTCACCGGACTCGGGTGCGTCCTGCACGAGCTGGGGTTCCTCGACCAGGCGATGGAGCATCACCGGCGCGCGCTTGCCGTGGACGAAACCCTCGCCGAGGTTCGCAACAACCTGGCCAACGCGCTCAAGGACTCGGGACATCTGCGCGAAGCGATCGGCGAGTACCGTCGCGTGATACGCGAGCGTCCCGACTACTGGCGAGCCTACAACAACCTGCTGCTGACGATGAATTACACCGGCGACGATCCGGCGCAGTACGTCGAGGTCGCGCGGTCGTTCGGCAAGGCGCTTCGCGACGCAACGCCAAGCCCGTTCACGTCCTGGACCGCAACCCAATCGCCCAAGCGCCTGCGCGTGGGCCTCGTGTCGGGCGACTTTCGCGGACATCCCGTCGGGTATTTTCTCGAGGGGTTCGTCGCGCATTGTCGGGAGACGACGCTCGACCTCTTCGCTTATCCGACGTTCGGCGCGCAGGACGAGCTCACGGCCCGGATCCGGCCACGTTTCGCCAAGTGGACGCCCATCACCGGCATGACAGACGAGGCGGCCGCGCGGATCATTCGCGATGACGGCATCCATATCCTGATCGACCTCGCGGGCCATACCGCGCACAATCGCCTCACGCTTTTTGCATGGAAGCCCGCTCCCGTCCAGGCGAGCTGGCTTGGCTACTTCGCATCGACGGGCGTCGACGGCATGGACTACATGGTCGGCGACTGGCACGTGGCGCCGGAGTCAGAGTCCGCACACTTCACCGAGAAGCTGCAGCGTCTCCCCGATTGTTACCTGTGTTTCACGCCGCCCGACAAGGCGATCGACGCGGGGCCGCTGCCGGCGCTTGCCAACGGTCACGTCACGTTCGGCTGCTTCAGCAATCTGGTGAAGATCAACGACGACGTCGTTCGCCTCTGGGCGCGCGTGCTGCGGCGCGTTCCCGATGCGCGACTGCTGCTGAAGGCCGTCCAGCTCGCGGACGACCGGATGCGCAAGGGCACGCTCGAACGCTTCCTGGCGGCTGGCGTGCCACGGGACAGGCTCATCCTCGAGCCGCCCTCGCCTCGCGCCGACTACTTCTCGACATATCGCAGGGTCGACATGATGCTCGATCCCTTTCCCTTTCCCGGGGGGACGACGACCGCGGAGGCCTACTGGATGGGGGTGCCGACGCTCACGCGAAAAGGTGACCGTTTCATCGCGCGCGCGGGGGAGAGCTTCGCGCACGCGGCCGGCGTGCCCGAGTGGGTCGCGAAGGACGACGACGATTACGTCGCGAAGGCCGCCGCGTTCTCGGCGGATCTTCCGGGACTCGCGCAATTGCGCAGGAACCTGCGCGCGAAAGTGCTGGCCTCCCCCCTCTGCGACGGCGGGCGGCAGGCCCGTGCGCTGGAAGCGCTGCTGTGGGAGATGTGGAAGGCTTGGGAGGCACGGGCCCGCGCGAACGCGGGCCGGTAGGGCGGAGAAGCGGCTTACTTGAGCTTGGTTTCCTTGTACATCACGTGCTTGCGGGCGACGGGATCGAACTTCTTGATCTCCATCTTCTCCGGCATGAGCTTCTTGTTCTTCGACGTCGTGTAGAAGTGGCCGGTGCCGGCCGACGACTCGAGCTTGATCTTCTCGCGCATCATCGATCTCCCTTAGACGTGCTCGCCACGCGTGCGCATGTCGGCGATCACGGCGTCGATGCCGTTCTTGTCGATCGTGCGCAGCGCGTTGGTGGTCAGCCGGAGGCTGATCCAGCGGTTCTCGCTCTCGACCCAGAAGCGGCGGCGTTGAAGATTGGGAAGGAAACGGCGCTTGGTCTTGTTGTTCGCGTGCGATACGCGGTTGCCCACCGTGGGGCCTTTTCCGGTGACTTGACAGACTCGAGCCATGGCTCGCTCCTCGATTGTTGTGGCGCCCGGCCAAACCGCCGGCGCGCGAACGTTGCAGCAAAGCCGATAATTATCGCCCGAAACGGTGGATAAATCAAGTCCTTAGAGGAGCCCCCGCTCGGCGAACGAGACGACCCGCGCCCCGGCCACCACGAAGTGGTCGAGCGTGCGGATGTCCACCAGCGCCAGCGCCTGCTTGAGCGACACGGTCAGGAGCTCATCGGCCCGCGAGGGCTCCGCCACGCCGCTCGGATGATTGTGGGCGAACACCACCCCGGCAGCGTTGTGCGCCAGTGCCGCCTTGACCACCTCGCGCGGGTACACGCTCGTCTGCGAGAGCGTGCCGCGAAAGAGCTCCTGCGCCGCGATCAGGCGATTCTGGCTGTCGAGGAAGAGCCCGAGGAATGCCTCGTACGGGAGCTGCGAAAGCGCGAGCTTGAGATAGTCGCGCACCGCCTCGGGCGAGGTCAGGGTGTCGCGATGCGCCGCTTGCTCGAGGAGGCCTCGTCGCAGCATCTCGCGGATTGCCGCGACCTGCGCGGCCCGGACCGGACCGAATCCCGGGAGCCGGCGAAGATCGGCCGGCCCTGCGGCGAGAAAGGCCGAGACCCCGCCGAGGGAGGATAAAGCCTCGCGCGCGAGGTCCGTGGCGGAACGGCGGGCAGTGCCGGTGCGCAGCACCACCGCGAGCAATTCGGTGTCGGTGAGCGCGGCGGGCCCGAAGGCCAGCAGGCGCTCCTGGGGACGCTCGGCAGTGGGGGAAGTGGCGTTCATCGTCAGCGCGCAGCGCCCGTGCCATGGGGAAAGTTGCGCCAAAGTGTAAACTTCGGGCCACGTTTCCCGGGATCGTCCAAACAGCCGACATGTCCGACGACGAAGCTCCAACCATTCGCCGCGTCGTGCTGGGCGTGACGGGCGGCATTGCCGCGTACAAGGCCGCCGAGTTCACGCGGCTCCTGGTCAAGGCCGGCATCACCGTAGACGTGGTGATGACCGAAGGCGCCGCGCATTTCGTCACGGGCACGACGTTCCAGGCGCTCTCCGGGCGTCCTGTCCTCACGGACCTGTGGGCCTCGGGCGCCGCCGATGCGATGGGCCACATCTCGGTCTCACGCGGTGCCGACGCGATCGTCGTCGCGCCGGCGAGCGCCGACTTCCTCTCAAGGCTCGCGCACGGTAGGGCCGACGACTTGCTGAGCACGGTGTGCCTCGCGCGGGAATGTCCCTTGCTTGTGGCTCCCGCCATGAACCGGCAAATGTGGGCGAACACCGCGACCCAGCGCAACGTGCGCCAGCTCGCCGCCGACGGCGTCGCGATTCTCGGGCCGGACACGGGCGAGCTCGCGTGCCGCGAGAACGGCGAGGGACGCATGCTTGAAGCGTCCGCGCTGTTCGACGCGCTCGTCGCGTCGGTGCAGCCCAAGGTGCTCGCGGGCAAGCGCGTGCTGCTCACGGCCGGCCCCACGTTCGAGGCCATCGATCCGTTGCGCGGCATTACCAACTCGAGCTCGGGCAAGATGGGTTTCGCACTTGCGCGCGCTGCCTCCGAAGCGGGCGCCGCCGTGACGGTCGTCGCCGGTCCAACGCCCCTTGCAGTCCCGGCTGGCGTGACGCGCATCGACGTGAAGAGCGCAGCGCAGATGGC
>CAZIZD010000265.1:0-6478 GCA_964543615.1 uncultured Alcaligenaceae bacterium
GATGTCGATCGGACTCCTCAAATGACACGCGTCGCCGTTCTCGACGACTGGCAGCGCGTGGCACGCACCTGCGCGGACTGGTCCGCCTTGCAGTCGCGCGCGGAGGTGGTCTTCTTCGACGATGCGTTCGCGTCGGAGAGCGATGCGGCCACGGCACTCGCGGATTTCGATGCAATCCTCTGCACGCGCGAGCGCACGCCGTTCCCGCACTCGCTCGTGGCCAAGCTCCCGCGGCTTGCGATGTTCGGGCTCACCGGCCATCGCGCGGGCAAGATCGACCTGGCCGGCATGCAGCGGCGCGGCATCGTCGTGTGCGTGACGGACGGCGGTCCCGGCGTCGAGAGCACCGCGGAGATGGCCCTCGGTCTCATGCTCGCGGCCGCGCGGCGCATTCCCGAAGGCGACGCTTCCACGCGCAGGGGACGGTTCCAGCTCGACACGCCCACCGGCTTCGTGCTGTCCGGCAAGACGCTGGGGCTGATCGGCCTTGGACGCATCGGCGCCCAGATGGCGCGCTATGGCCACGCGCTCGGCATGACCGTGCTCGCGTGGAGCCAGAACCTGACCGACGAGCGTGCCGCCGAAGCGGGTACCCGCCGCGTGGACAAGGCTGCGCTGCTTGCCGAGTCCGACGTGGTGAGCCTGCACCTCGTGCTGTCCGACCGCACGCGCGGCGTGCTGCGCGCGGAGGACATCGCACGCATGAAGCGCGGCGCGATCCTCGTCAACACGTCGCGCGCGCCGCTGGTCGAGGAGTCCGCGCTGATTGCCGCCGCGCGCGACGGCCGCATCGTCGCCGCGCTCGACGTCTACGAGCGCGAGCCGCTGCCTGCCGATCATCCGCTCGCCACCTGCCCCAACACGGTTCTCGCGCCGCACCTCGGCTACAGCGTGATGGAGGTCTATCGCGTGTTCTTCGCCCAACAGGTCGAGAACGCGCTCGCCTGGCTCGACGGCAAGCCGATCCGCGTCCTGCCCCCGCAATGAAGCCTGCCGCGCTCCCCGACTGGTTCGACGTGCACAACCTCTTCGTGCGCTACACGACCTCGCTCGACGCCTGCGACACGGAAGGCGTGGTCGGCTGCTTCGCGGCGGACGCCTGGCTCGAGAGCCCCGTGCTCGGCCGCTTCGAAGGCCACGCCGGTATCCGCGAGTTCGTCGCTCGCACGATCAAGGTCCGCGACGAGCGCGGCGGCCAGTTCCGCCACGTGGTGTCGAACATTCGCGTCGAGACAGACGGCGACCGCGGCATCGCGCGCTGCTATCTCCTCGACTACCTCACGGTGGGCGGCAACACCGACCTCCTCTCGCCCGGCGAGTATGAATGTGCGCTCGTGCGCACGGACGGAGAGTGGCGCTTCGCGAGCCGCGTGGTGCGCATGGACCGCGCCTTCTCACCTCCGGACACGACGCCATGAGCCCGCCGGGCCGTCCCAAGGGCGAATGCCCCGCAGCACGAAGTGCGGAGGGTAATCCATTGAGCCCGCCGGGCCGTCCCAAGGGCGAATGCCCCGCAGCACGAAGTGCGGAGGGTAATCCATTGAGCCCGCCGGGCCGTCCCAAGGGCGAATCAGCCCCGCAGCACGAAGTGCGGAGGGTATTTCAGTGAGCCTCGAAGAAGATGCCGGCGACCGTGCCGCGCGCGTGGTTGCGGAACAGCAGCGCTTCCTGCCCCCCGCGTGGCGCACCTTCGATCGCATGCTGCTGCGCGTCACCAGTCTTGCGCTGTTCGCGGTGGGCGCCGTGTTCACGGCAATGGTGACCTCGGAGGTCGTCTCCCGCTACGTGTTCGGTGCGTCCATCTTCTTCGTGAACTCGGGCGCGCGGCTCCTCCTCGTCTGGTTCTTCCTGCTAGGTGCGGGTGTTGCACTCCGTCACAACGCGCACGTCGGCTTCGAGCTCCTCGTCTCGCGCCTGCATGGCACCCGCCGGCGCACGGTGCTCACCCTCGCCTACGCCTGCTCGCTCGTGTTCTTCCTCGAGATGATCTGGGGCGGCCTCTATTCCATAGGCCCCGCCATACCCCAGAACGAGGCGGGGCTCGGCATCAGCGTCGTCTGGTTCGTCCTCGCCGTGCCGGTGGGCTTCCTGCTGCTCGCCTACCACGTGATCGTCCTGCTGGTAGTGCTCTGGCGCGAGCCGCCGCAGGTGGACGCCGCGGAGCCAGCCTCGACGAGCGCCGTGTCATGATCCTCGCCGTCCTCGCCCTCATTTTCTTCGTCACGCTGGCCATCGGCGTTCCGGTCGCGTTCGGCATGGGACTGGCCGGCGGCACGTGGATCCTCTTCTTCGAGGGGATGGAGCCCACGATCCTCGTGCGCCGCTTCTACCACGCGCTGGGATCGTTCCCGCTGCTCGCGATCCCGCTCTTCATCATGCTGGGCGTGCTCGCGGACCGCGCGCGGCTCCTGCCGCAGCTCGTCGTGTGGCTCCAGATGCTCTTCGGGCGCATGCGCGGCGGGATGTCGTACATCAACGTGGTCGCCGCGATGCTCTTCGCGGGCATCAGCGGCACCGCGGTCTCCGACATCGCGAGCCTCGGCCGGATCCTGATCCAGCTCATGACGCGCGCGGGCTATCCCGTCGCGTACAGCGCGGCGCTCACCGCGGCGACGTCCATCATCGGTCCCATCATTCCCCCAAGCGTCGCGATGATCATCTACGCGCTTGCGACGGGCACCGTTTCGGTCGGTGCGCTGTTCGCCGGGGCCGCGATCCCCGGCGTGCTGTTCGGCGTGGGCTTCATGGTCATGGCGTGGCGCACGACGCGCAAGAAGGGCTACGGCACCGTGTTCGACCGGCCGCCGGCGCACGTGATCTGGCGGCAGACCCTGCGCGTGGTGCCGCTCCTCGTGCTTCCGGTGATCATCGTCGGCGGCATATTCTCGGGCGTGTTCACCGTCACCGAGTCGGCGGCGGTCGGCGTCGCCTACACGATCCTGATCGGGCTCTTCATCAAGCCGCGGCTGCGCCTCAAGGACTTCTACGACGCAATCCTCTACAGCGCGGTGATCAGTTCCGTTGCCGGGATGCTCCTCGGCGTGGGCGCCATCGTGTCGTGGATCCTCACGTACAACAAGATCACCCAGACGCTCGCGGACTTCCTGATCGGCGTCACGAGCGACCCCTCCATGTTCATGCTGCTCGTGGTGGTGCTGTTGCTGTTCCTCGGCATGCTCATGGACGCGGTGCCCATCATGGTCGCGCTGGCGCCGCTGCTGGCGCCCATCGCCAGGCAGTACGGCGTGCCCGACGTCCAGTTCGGGCTCGTGTTCGTGATCACGTGCATGATCGGGCTCGTCACCCCGCCGGTTGGCGTGATCCTGTTCATGACCTCGAGCATCGCCAACATCACCCTCGAGAAGATTTCGGCCGCGGTCCTTCCTTTCGTCATCTGGATGATCGCGGTCGTGCTGCTCATCGTTTTCGTTCCGCCGCTGACGCTTTGGCTTCCCCGGTTGCTAGGATTCTGAGGGCTCGACACCACCACAAGGAGGAGACACCGCCATGACCACATCCCGTTTCGATCGCCGCACCTTCCTCACGACTTCCGCCGCCCTTGGCGCCTCGGCCGTGCTGCCATCGGCGCACGCCCAGGCCCCCAAGACGCTCAAGTTCGGCCACATGCTGCCCACCGACCAGGTGCACCACAAGGCCATCGCGCTGTTCGGCGAGGAGTTGGGCAAGCTCTCCAAGAACACGATCAAGCTCGACATCTTCCCGAGCTCGCAAATGGGCAGCATCCCCGAGATGCTGCAGTCGGTACAGGCGGGCTCGCTGTCGATGACCATGGCGGTTCCCGCGTGGTACTCGAGCTTCATGAAGCCGCTCGACGCGTTCACGCTGCCCTATCTCGTGGGCAACGAGGACAAGCTGCGGCCCGCGCTCGAAGGCCCGCTCGGCGCGCAGATCAACAAGTTCGCGGAGCCCGCGGGGTTCAAGGTGCTGGGCTACCTGCTGCTGGGCGGGCGCAGCATCGTCAACAAGCAGCGCGCGATCAACAAGCCCGAGGATTGCAAGGGCTTGAAGCTTCGCGTGATCAACAGCCCGGTGTATCTCGCCACGTTCCGCGCGCTCGGCGCCAATCCGGTCGCCATGGACCCGTCCGAGCTCTATCTCGCCCTGCAGCAGGGCGTGGTGGACGGCTTCGAGTATCCGCTGCCCGACCTCGTCGCGCAGAAGATGTACGAGGTGTCCAAGTTCCTGTCGCTCGACCGCCACACCACCGACTTCTTCATCGTGTCGACGAGCGTCAAGTCGTGGAACGGCTTCTCCGCGCAAGAGCAGGGCTGGATCATGCAGGCGATGAAGACCGCGGCCGACTGGCAGTGGAAGGAACAGCCGCAGCAGATCGCGCAGGCGCTGACCAAGCTCAAGACGCTCATGACGGTCAACGAGATCTCGCCCGAGAACAAGAAGCTCTTCGTCGACGCGACCAAGCCGGTCTACGCGCAGTTCGAGCCCACCATCGGCAAGGACTTCCTGAACCTCTGCATCAAGGAGCTCAACTGACGTGGGCATCGGCGCGACAACGGAGGCGAGCCCCCAGCTCGCCGCCCAGATCGCGGGGCTCGAGCAGCGCCTCTATCGCGCGCAGGTCGAAGGATCGGTCGACGGCATCGAGCCGATGCTCTCGGCCGACCTGCGCTACCTGCACTCGACCGGCGTCGCCGAGTCGAAGGCCGAGTACCTGCAGGGCGTGGCTGACCGCCTCTACGAGTACGGCGCCATCGCGAGCCGCGAGGTGCGCCTGCACGTGTCCGAGGACCTCGCGATCCAGGACGGCATCGTCGGCATGACGGTGAGCGCCAAGGGCGCGCCCAAGACGCTCATCCAACTGCTGTTCTGCCTCGTGTGGCGGCGTGAGGGCGCACAATGGAAGCTCCTCTATCGCCAGGCCACGCGCATTCCGGAGAAAACCTGATGGCCGTCGGATTGCTGTTCGCGACCATGGAGCCTCCCGCCAACATCGAGGAGGAGTTCCAGGACTGGTACGACACCGAGCACTTCCCCGAGCGCGAGAACTGCCCCGGCTTCCTCACCGCGCATCGCTTCGTGTGCGTCGACGGCTGGCCCCGCTACCTCGCGATGTACGACCTCACGGACGTCGAGGTGCTGCGCGGCGAGGGCTACCGCAAGATCGCGCACGAGCGCTACTCGGCGTGGACCCATCGCATCATTCCCAAGGTAACGGGGCAATACCGCGCGGAGGGCGTGCAGGTCCACCCCGGCACGGCGCTCCACGGCAAGGCCGGGCCGTCGTCGCGCACGATGGTCATGCGCTTTCGTGCCGTGCGCGACGAGGCGGCGCTGGTCCAGGGCCTGCGCAAGGCGTTCGAGGGCCGGCCGCAGACGGTGCAGCTGCGCGTGTTCCGGGTTGCGCCCGGCGAAAGCGGCGATTATCTTGCGATGGCCGAGTTGCGCGCGCCGGTCGAGGTCGACGTGACCGCGCTCGGTGACGCCGGCGGACGCCTCGACATGATCAACACCTACATCGTCTATGCGCGCCAGGCGGCCGGCGCCTTCCCGAAGAAATAAATGAACCCCACCCACATCGAACAGGCGGCATCGCTTCTTGCCGCCGCCCGCCGCAACCGCCAGCCGCTCGACCGCCTGCCCACCGACTGCCGCCCCGCGACGCTCGACGACGCGTTCGCCATCCAGGACGCGACGGTCGCGCGGCTTGGCGATCGTGTCGCCGGATGGAAGGTCACGCTGTTGCCGCCCGACGGCCAGTTCGCCTACGGCACGATCCTGGGTTCCGTGGTGAAGAAGAGCGGCCAGTCGATCGACGCGCGCGACGTGCCGATGCTCGGCATGGAGGGCGAGATCGCCTTCCGCTTCCTCGAGGACCTTCCGCCGCGTGCGGCGCCGTACACGTACGACGAAGTGGCGGCGCGCGTGATGGCGTTTCCGCTGATCGAGGTGGTGGCCACGCGCTACACCGACTACGCGTCGACGCCCGCCGTCGAGCGCACCGCGGACATGATGTCCAACGGCGCGTTCGTGGTGGGCGACGACCAGCCCGCATGGCGCACGATGGATCTCGTGAACATCCCGGTGTCGCTCACGTTCGACGACACGGTGGTGGTCGAGCGCACCGGCGGTCACGCGCTGGGTGATCCGCTGCGCCTCGCGATCGACATGGTCAACCGCCTGCGCCAGAACGCGGGTGTGCGGGCCGGGCAGATGATCACCACCGGCGCGTACACGGGCATGCAGGTCTGCAAGCCGGGTCAGCGCGTCTCCGTGCGCTTCGCGGGCTTCCCGGTCTGCACCATCGCCGTCGCTTGATGCGGCACGTCGTCGTTTTCACCGACGGCAGCATTCGCAAGGAAGCGGTCGACCTCCTCGCGCCCACGTGCGAGGTGCGCGTGCTGCGCGCCTATCCGCCCGAGGAAACGCTGATCGAGGCGTGCCGCAACGCGGACGCGATCCTCGCGCGCCTCGGCGTGGTCACGCGGCGCGTGATCGAGCA
>CAZIZD010000266.1:0-6466 GCA_964543615.1 uncultured Alcaligenaceae bacterium
GGTTGTACATGCTCAGGAGCTCCCTGTTCGTTTCGACGCCATCGCGACCGCGACAGCATTCCATTTAAATCGTATGAAATGGCTTTCCCTGATTAGCGATTCCCGGGATCGCGGAGCTTCGATTTATTTCGCACGGTCTTGAACGTCACGGTCTGCCGGCCGTGCTTGGGGTCGTGAAACACCACAATCTCAAGGTCCCGCGAAACGCGTTCGATCGGGCTCGCGCCATCGATAGCTCGGCACGCCGCTTGATACTCGAGCTCGACCAGGAGTGCTTCGAACGTCCGGTGCTCGAGCTTCGCGACCAACTCGCCCACGTACCGCGCCAGAAACCCCTGCCGGCGCCCGCATTGCTGCGCCTTGAAGGCCTGACCGATGCGCACCAGGCGCAGCAGCTCGTCGCGCCGCGGGCCCGGCGGCAGCGCCTCCAGCAGGGCGGCCGGATCGTCCAAAAGCGTTCAGTGCAGCGCCGCCGGCGGCGACGAATCGCCCGCGGTTGCTGCGTTCTCGATCGCGCGGCGCGACTCGACCCAGCGCGCGAGCTCGCGAGCGAGCAGCCAGGCCACGGCGTTGCCGAGCAGCGCGAACCGGTCCGGATGGGTGTATTCGGCCGTCAGCACGTCGAGCAGCAAGCCCTTGCGCTCGTCCGGCAGTCGCATGAAGCGGTCATCGATCAGGCTCTCCAGGGTCTGGACGATGATCAACTCGGCGATTCGCAGGTCGTCTCTAGTCATGTGTCACTTTCTGACGGTGGGGCCTCGCGCGCGCGCGCACGAACATGATCGAGTCCCAGATCGCGCGGTCGCCCTCCCGCAACTTCACCGCCGCAGGCGGCTCGATCGGCCCGAATGCCGCGTTCTGGAAGGCCTTGACGGCTGCCTCAGCCGTGCGCGAGTCGGCCCGCTTCGGCGTTGCCTTGGCCACGCCTCAGACCCCTTCCCGGCGGGAATTTTGCAGTTGGCGCCCGCTCGGACTTTGCGTAGCGGTGTCCGGGGTCAAGGCTCCAGAGATTTGCCCTGCCCCGTCGCCATGCAGGTGGATCGTGGTCGGGGCCCATGGTCGGCGGGTCATCGCAAGGCCGCCTTGGCCCTCGCTAGACCTGTCGCCGCTGATCTCACGCGTCGCCGGTTCGCCTCGCTGTGCACGCGGTCTGCCCAAGCGTCGTCAGATTCGCCAGTGCGCCGGGTCATGTTGAAAGTCATGGCGGAAGCCTCGATCCACTGGCGTCGGCTCCAATCCTCGGAGGGGTTTGCGGTTTTGCCGTCCGTTCTATCAACCCTGCCTTTGATGTCGCCGTCCGTCGCTTGCTCGCTGGCAGTCGGGGTCTGCTCAACTGCATCTGAAGAAGAAGATGAAGATGCAAATGCAGTAGAAGCAGAAGGGGTTGGCTTTTGCTCGGACACAGTTTCAACCTCCGGGTTAACTTGGTGGTTAACCTCTTGGTTAAGCAATTTGGGATTTCCGCCCAACCTTCCGGAGGCTGCACGGACCTCCCGCAATCTTTCGTCACGGATCATGCGACGGCTATAGATGATCCCTTCCGAGGTCCGCGAAAACACCCCGTTCTCCTCCAGCTCACGCACGGCCTTGCGGTAGACGTTCACCGGGACGCGCAGCAAGGTGGCGGCGGACTCGTCCGGCAAGGCGCGGCCATCGCGGACGAGGTGTCCGTAAGGCCGACACTCGTGCATCACGCACAGCATCTCGAACCAAATGCCGCGTGCGACGTAGCCGCACGCTCCGAGCTCGACGTCCTTGCGATGGTCGGCGGGGTAGAACTGGAAGGCGGGGCGCTTCATGGCGCGGCCCGCTCCCGCGTGCGGGCCGGGACGGGATCGACGCGGACCTCGAGGCCCTGGCGCCGAAGCTGCGCCGCGAGCTCGGCGGCGCCCGCGGCCGTCGGCCGCCAGTCGAATGGAGCCCACCCCGCGGCGCGCCGCACGCGGAGCAGGTGTATCCCGGGCGCCCGGTCGTCGTTGTGCTTGGCCATCGAATCGCGTCTACGCTCTGCGACTGCAGCCGGCGACGTCGGTGGCTCGCGCGGGCTCTGCGCGCGCTGGGCAGCGCACCGCGGCGAGCTGCGCCACGACGAGCTCGGCTTCGCGCTCGCTGGGGTAGGTGTTGAAGACGACCTCCACACCGGTGCATTTGGTCGTCACCACGGCCCACCGGCGAGAGGCAGAGAGCACGTGATTCATGCTGCTACCGCGCGGCGCGCCATCCAGGCCTGAACATCGGCAATCCGATAGACGCTGTGTTTGCCGAGCTTGTGGCGGGTCGGAAGGTCCCTCCGATTCCGCAGCGAGACGACCTTGATCTCAAGCATCGTGGCGAGCCGTTCTTCGGCCATATAGCCGAGCCGCTCTAGCGTTGCCGCGCGCTCCTTGGTCTTGCTGGTGCTCCTTGCTGCCATCGTGGCCCTCCGTGTGAATTCAGTGACGGAGGCCATTGCACTACATTGCAATGCAGTCAGGGTGGGGAGAAATTACCCCATTCGGCGAGCGTGCTTCCGGATCGCCTTCGCGATGTCGGCCGGATCCGTGTGCTGCGCGGTAACCTCGCCGTACACAGCAACTCCGAATCGCAGCAGGGGAGAAGTTGCGCCGGTACGTGTGTTGTACGAAGCGCGGGCACTTGGCGCGCCGCCGCAAGCCACCCACATTCTGCCGATCATCACCACGAGGAGCGGCAGCGCGCGTCCCTTTCTGCCTCGCGCTGACGTCGCCTGCGACCCCATAGCGCGGGCCGCAAACCTAATGGTGTCAGCTTTACGCGTAAGAAGCGCATATTCGATCAGCGACGCAGAATGCGCGTCGCACTCGGCGAGTGCTGCATTCGCGGCATTTTCGTCAGGCAGCCTCGCGATCGCGTGTAGAGTCGCGCGGGTGTCGGCCGCGCTGGCGTTCGTCGATGACGCCATGTAGATGATTCTGTAGAGGGCGATGGCACCCTCGAGCAACCGCTTTGCATTAGGCGCAAGGTTATGGCCCAGCGCATTCTCGATCGCCTCGAGACTGGCGGGCCGCATATGCGATGGGACGACATACCCACCACTCACGCGCGACGGATGGCATTCACCGCCGCCAAATGTCCTTTTGCCGCTCGTCATCTCACGATTGGTAGGCCCGCGCCTTTCGGCGCGGGTTTCTTCCCCTTGCTCACCGCCCGTCGAGCTCCGCTTGCAGATCGGAGGAACTACGGCACAGATGATCTCCCATTCCGAGCACATCCATCTGGACACTGTTGAGCGTATCGAGGCGTCGGAGCATCGCTCGCAACACGCGCTCCTTGCCGCTCATGTCGGAGCCGATGAAGCCTGGCAGCATCAGAACCTCAAGGATCTCGCAAGTCTCGGCCGATGCTTCGTACGCGGCCTTTCGGCGCGCTTCCTCTTCAAGGCGATGTTCGTTAGTGGGCGCCAGTGTGACGTCGACGAACTTCTCGCGAACCGATGGGTTCTTAGCCATTGGCAGCTCCCGCGCAGTCGCTTGCGTTAAAGGCGTCATAGAACGCTCTTGCGAGCACGTCGCTATATTCTTCGATCATGCAGCTAAGCGTCGACGTCACTTCGGGGTCCAACTCCGGACCGTTTGTTGACGCCTCGTTCATGAGGAAAGCGATCGCCTTCAATCGACCTCGCGCCGTGATTACCTCAGCCTCGATGTCGTGGTTGAGGGGCTTGCTAGACTTCTCGGTAGCCATAGACGGTTCTCCTAGTGGGACTGCGTGGTTAGGGGCGCGTCGATGTGAAGATCGGCGTTGCCCCGCTTTCCCGCGGGTCCGCGCGGGCGCGGTATTTACTCCATTGCCAGCTTCGCGGCATCCAGCTTCACGTAGCGCTGGAGGTGCCGCACGTCGCGATGCCCGCCGATGAGCTGCAGCCGCAACGGGTCCATGCCCCGCTCGGCGTAGCGACTCAATGCCTCGTGTCGCAGCGAGTGGAACACAATGCCCTTCAGGCCGCCGCCTTCACAGGCCTTCTCGAACCAGAATCCGACGGTATCGGCGACGTACGGGAAGATCCGGCCCGTCTTCGTTGGCTGCCGCTGAATGATCTCGAGGGGATCATCGCGTGGCCAGGCCTCGTGCTTCTGGAGCAGCGGTACATCGTCGACGCGATCGTGGTCGCGCGGATGCTTCCGGTTGCGCACGACGATCACGCGGCCCTTCACGTCCTCGTGCTTGATGCTCAGGACTTCACCGCGGCGCATGGCCGTGGCCAGGGCGAACCGCACGATGTCGGCGAGCGGCAGATGTGTCCTGTCGGTGTTCGCCTCGATCCAGGTGAATAGGGCGGTAAGCTGCTCGTCGGAGATCCTGCCCTCGCGCATTCGCGAGCTGACGCGCAGCCCCTCGTCCTTGAGCTGCAGGCGCGCCTGCGCCGGCGCATCCTTGTCGATCGCGATCCCGTCCCGCGCGGCATGGCGGACGACAGCCGCCGCGTAGAGCAGGTCAGCCGCAGCGGTTTGGGAGGTTGCGCCGTCCTTCGACATGCGCCCAAGCGCGTGACGCCTCCAGAATGCCGCGGTAAGCGCGGCCGCGGGCTCGAGGCCGTGCTGGACCTTCAAGCGCGTCAGGACGTTCGTGGCGGTCTTCCCGAGGGGCCGGCGGATCGTCGCGCGATGCTTGGTCAAGCTGTCGACCAAATCCGCAAAGATCACGCCCTCCGCAGGCCGCACGAACTGGCCGGACTCGATCGCGACCTCTTGCGCGCGCGCCCACGTCTCGGCAGCGCCCTTGGTCGCGAACGTCTTCGTAACCTCGCGGCCGTCTATGCGAACGCGGGCGGTCCACCGAACGCCGCGCTTCCCAGCCCGCTTGTAGAACGTCGCCATGCGTCTTCCCTATGGTGGCACAAAAAACCAGCCGTGCCGTTCTTGTGCCAAGGTGTCTAAGACGCAGTATAGGTCAATAGTGTGGAATTGTGAGTGAAAACAGAGGGAAAATGATGAACGGCTACTTGATCCCCAGCCGCTCCATCCGGTAGCGCATCGCCCTGAAGGTAATGCCCAACAGCTTGGCCGCGGCTGTCCGGTTGAACCGTGTCTTCTCGAGCGCCTCGTTGATCGCGGTGCGCTCGACCCGGTCGAGATAGTCCTGCAGCGGCCACTTCTCGCCCGGTGGAACCGCGCCGTCGGAGTCGTCGTGAACCGGCGTGAGATGCAGGTCCTCGGCGGTGATGCGCTGCGGATCCGCAGCCAGTGACAGCCCGCGCTCGAGGATGTTCTCGAGCTCGCGCACGTTGCCGGGGAAGGGATACTGCTCGAGCGCCGTGACCGCCTCGGGCTCGAGCCGCGCGGGGCCGCTTCGCGTCAGCTTGGCGAGGATCGCGTTGGCGATGCCGGGGATGTCCTCGCGCATCTCGCGCAGGCTAGGCATCTGCAATTCGATGACGTGCAGGCGGTAGAAGAGGTCCTGGCGGAAGTTGCCCGACTCCACGAGCGCGCCGAGCTTCTTGTGCGTGGCGCTGATGATGCGCACGTCGACGGGCTCCTCCTGCGTTGCGCCCACCTTGCGCACCTTCTTCTCCTGGATCGCGCGCAGCAGCTTGACCTGCATCGTGAGCGGGAGGTCCGCGACCTCGTCGAGGAAGAGCGTGCCTCCGTTGGCGGCCTGGAAGAATCCGTCGCGGTCGGCCTCGGCGCCGGTGAACGCGCCCTTGCGATAGCCGAAGAACTCGCTCTCCATCAGGTTCTCTGGAATCGCACCGCAGTTGACGGCGACGAACGGCTGCTCGGCACGCGGACCGTTGAGATGGATCATGCGCGCGGCCAACTCCTTGCCGCTGCCCGACTCGCCGTTGATGAACACCGGCGCCTGGCTCTTGGCAAGGCGGTCGATGAGCGTGCGCACCTGCTGCATCGCGGGCGAATCGCCGAGGAGCTGGTAGGCGCCCGGCGGCTGCGTCTTCTCGGGCACCTTGAGCGCCTGCTTGACGAGCGCGCGCAGCTGCTCGAGCGCGACGGGCTTCGCGAGGTAGTCGAAGGCGCCGGCCTTGAGCGCCGCGACCGCGTTCTCGGCGCTGCCGAATGCGGTGATCACCGCGACGGGAACGTCGAGGCCCTTCTGGTTGATGTGCTCCACCACGCGCAGCCCCTCGCCGTCGGGCAGGCGCATGTCGGTGAGGCAGAGGTCGAACTGCTCCTTGTCGAGGAGGCGCAGCGCCTCGGCGACGTTCTCGGCGCGCGACGTGTCGAGGCCCATGCGCGAGAGCGTGAGCTCGAGGAGCTCGAGCAGGTCCGGCTCGTCGTCGACGACGAGCACCTTCGGTTGACCGCGTATTCTTCTGCTCACTTGGCTCCCCCTCCATCCGTTTCTGCGCGCTCAGGCGTCAGTGCGCGCTTGAGCGTCATTCGAAAGTGCGCGCCCGGTCCTTTGGGGAGCAGCTCGAGCGCGGCTCCGTTGGCGTCGGCGAGCTCGCGCGCGATGTACAAGCCCAGTCCCGTGCCGCCGGGGCGCGTGGTGA
>CAZIZD010000267.1:0-6462 GCA_964543615.1 uncultured Alcaligenaceae bacterium
CGCGTAGAACTTGAGCGCGTTGCCGCCGGTGGTGGTCTCGGTGTTCCCCAAAAAAAAAACAATAAAAATGCGGATCTGGTTGATGAAGATGACGAGCGTGCCGGCGCGCTTGATGTTGCCCGCGAGCTTGCGCAGGGCCTGGCTCATGAGGCGCGCCTGGAGGCCGGGCAGCTGGTCGCCCATCTCGCCTTCGATCTCGGCCTTGGGCACGAGTGCGGCGACGCTGTCGACGACGATGACGTCGACACCGCCCGAGCGCACGAGCATGTCGGCGATTTCGAGCGCCTGCTCTCCCGTATCGGGCTGCGAGATGAGGAGATCGCCCACGCTGACGCCGAGCTTGCCCGCGTAGACAGGATCGAGCGCGTTCTCGGCGTCGATGTAGGCCGCGACACCGCCGGCCTTTTGGATCTGCGCGACCACCTGGAGGCACAACGTGGTCTTGCCGGAGGATTCCGGCCCGTAGATCTCGACCACGCGGCCGCGTGGCAGTCCGCCCACGCCAAGCGCGATGTCGAGTCCGAGGGAGCCGGTGGAGACGACGGACAGATCGTTGGCGATCTGCGCCTCGCCCATCTTCATGATGGAGCCCTTGCCGAACTGCTTTTCGATCTGCGCGAGCGCTGCGGCGAGGGCCTTGTTCTTTTGGTCGTCCATAGGGGAGTCGAGAGGAGGCATGTTCAGGGATCTCCGCGAGTATCGCCCGGCGGCCGGGCGGCCGGGAAGGCAGGCGAAACTCGAGCCCCGATCATGGCATAGAACGATCGTTCGATGCAAGTCGTCCGGGCGTCTTAAGCCCTTCGGACGATGGACAGGCTCGCGCCTAGCCCTTCTCGCCGCCAGGTCATCGATCCTTCCCCGCCGCGCCCACGTCCCCGATGGCCTCGGCGCACACCAGGAGGCCTTCCAGCGCAGCCACGACTGCCGCGCGCCGGACCTCGGCGCGGCCCCCGGGGAACCGGCGGGTGATCGCCGTGGTGGGCAGTCCTCGCCCCGCCCAGGCGAAACACACGGTTCCGACGGGCTTCTCTACGCTGCCGCCGGCCGGACCTGCGATGCCGGTGATGGCCACGGCGAGATGCGCGGAGCTTCGCGCGAGCGCGCCCTCGGCCATCGCGCGCGCGGTCGCTTCCGACACCGCGCCGTGCTCGTCCAGGATCGCGCCCGCAACGCCGAGCAGCTCGATCTTGGCCTCGTTCGTGTAGGTGACGAAGCCACGGTCGAACCAGGCGGAGCTTCCGGCAATGTCCGTGATCGCGCCCGCCACGAGCCCGCCCGTGCACGACTCGGCGGTCGCGCACATGGCGCGCTTGGCGGCTAGCGACGCGCCCAAGAGGCGCGCGAGTCCGTCGATGGCTGCGTCACCCGTCATTGCCGCTCCCCTTCCCTGCCGCAATACCAGTACGTGTACGCGGTGGCGAATCCGAAGTTGCGATACACCGACAGCGCATCGCGGTTCTGCGCGTCGACCTGCAGGTAGGCGTGCGAGGCGCCGTGCTCCCATGCCCACGCAAGGAGCCGCGCGAGCACCGCGCTCGCCACGCCGCGCCTGCGCATGTCGGGCGAGGTCGCCATCGAGAATATCCCGGCGAGACCGTCTTCGAGCATCGCGGTGCCCACGCCCACGATGCGGTCCTCGGCAATTGCGACGAGATAGCGCGAAGACTGCGGCGCGTGCACCATCCGCTCGTAGTAGGCGACGCGCTGCAGGCGTGTGGACTCCTGCAGCATCGCCACTGCATCCGCGAACCTGTCGATGCCTGGCGACGCGATGTCGACGCCCTCGCACGTCGGCGCCTCCGGAGGGCGCCCGAGCGGCGTCACCTGCACGAGCGTCGGGTCGAACGCCTCGTAGCCGCGCGCGGCCAGCTCGTCGCCCAGGTCGGAAGGATGCACGAACGGCGTCATGCGAAAGAGCACCGGCAGCCCGCGCGACTCGTACAGCTTCTCGCAGTACGCGATCTTCCGGCCGATCGGCAGCGACGAGCCGAAGTGCGCATTGACGCTGCGCGCGCGGCGCGCCTTGCCGGGCGAGACGCGCAGGAGCCAGCCGTCGTAGAAGAGTTGGCGCTGCGTCTGCAGCGCGTTGAGGCTCACCTCTTCCACGCGGCGAAGGTCGAGATCGCTCGCGACACTTTCCTCGGCGTTCATGGCAGGAGCCTCACCGCGACCGCCAGCACCAGCAGCGAGTAGCCCGCCGCCACGAGGTCGTCGAGCATCACGCCGAACCCGCCCTTCATCGCGGCATCGACCTGCCGGATGGGCGGCGGCTTCACGATGTCGAAGAAGCGGAACAGGAGGAACGCGAAGGCGATGCGCAGGGGCGTGAGCCCCGCGAAGAACAGCACGATGAGGAACGCGACCACCTCGTCGATCACGATGCCGCCGTGGTCGGGCGTGTCGAGGTTGCGCCCGGTGACCGCGGACGCCCATACGCCGATCGCGAACAGCGCGACGATCGCCGCGGCGAAGCCGGCGTTGCCCGCGTAGCGGTCGAGGACGAGCGCGATCGGGATTGCGACCAGCGTGCCGAACGTGCCCGGCGCGAACGGCGCGAGCCCGGCGCCGAATCCCAGCGCGATGAAGTGCGCGGGATGATGCAGCATGAAACGGAAGGTGGGGGTAATCACGATGCGAAGTGGTCGAACGCGCGCGGCAGCGCACGCAGCGGCGCGCCGCTCTCGTCGATCACGACGAGCCCGGCCTCCTCCGTGATCGTGCCGATGCGCGACACGGGCACGCCGCATTGCCGGCCTGCCTCCTGCACGCGCGCGCGATCCGCGGACGCGGCGGTGAAGCAGAGTTCGTAGTCGTCACCGCCCGCCACGAGGCAGGCCAGTGCGAGCGGACGTTCCCCTTCGAGCTTCGCCGACAGGGCATCGCTGCGCGGGACGGCGGCGATGTCGATGCACGCGCCCACGTGCGATGCATCGAGGATGTGGGCGAGATCTCCCGTGAGCCCGTCGGAGACGTCGAGCGCCGAAGTGGCGATGCCGCGCAACGCAAGTCCGAGGGCGACGCGCGGCTCGGGCCGCTCGAGGCGCGCGCGCGACTGCGCAAGCGCCTCCGCGGACAGGACAGTGCGTCCCTGCAGTGTCGCGAGCGCGAGCATCGCGTCGCCCAGGGTTCCCGACACCCACACGTCGTCGCCCGCGCGTGCGCCGGCGCGCGTGATGGCCGTGCCCGCAGGCACTTCGCCCAAGATCGTCACGCAGAGATTGCGCGGTCCGCGCGTGGTGTCGCCGCCGACCAGCGAAACGCCAAAGCGATCCGCGAGCGCAAACAACCCGCGCGCGAAGCCGTCGAGCCAGCGCTCGTCCGCGTCGGGCAGCGCGCACGCGAGCAGCGCCCACCGCGGCGCGGCGCCCATCGCGGCGAGATCGGAGAGATTGACCGCGAGCGCCTTGTGGCCGAGCGACTCCGGGTCCACGCCGGCTACGAAGTGCCGTCCCTCGACGAGCATGTCGACGGAGACGACGAGCTCGCATCCGGACGTGGGCGCGAGGACCGCAGCGTCGTCGCCTATCGGCAGCCGCACCGCAGGGTCGCGCGACGGCCGCGCGAAATAGCGCTCGATGAGCGCGAACTCGTTCATCGGCGCGGGCTCATGCGAGGGCTCTGCGCGCTCACCGGTCGATCTCCTTCTGCCAGCGGTCGAGGAGCCGCTTGCGCTCCGCCGGCTGGCCGAACTTCATGGGATCGACGTCGAGCGTCTTCGCCTGCGCGTACCGCGCCGCCTCGGGCCGGATCGTCGCCTTGGCATTCGCGGGGATGATGATGTTCTTCGTGCGGTTGGCGATCTCCTGCGCGTCGCGCGTGAGCGCCCAGTCGTAGAACGCGCGCGCCTCTTCGGGATGCGGCGCACCGTTGACGATGGCCATTCCGCCGAGCGCCGCGCCCGTGCCCTCGCACGGGATGGCGATGTCCACGGCGAATCCGGCGAGCTGTTGCGTGACGAACTCGTGCACGAACGTGACGCCCAACCCGACTTCCCCGCGCGCCACGGACGGGCCCTGCGCGGTGCCCGATTGCGTGTAGCGCACCACGTTCGGCGCGAGGCGCCGGAGGTACGCGAAAGCGCCGTCTTCGCCGTAGAGCGTGACCAGCGTGGCGAGGATGGTGTAGCCGGTTCCGCTGGTGACGGGATTCGAGAGCTCGATCTCCTTCGCATACTTCGCGTCCGTGAGATCGGACCAGCAGCGCGGCGCCGCGAGCCCCTTGCGCGCGAGGAGCGCCGGGTTGCTCCCGAAACCGATGACGATCCTGTAGATCGCCGCGACCTTGTAGCCGGACTTCTCCGTGGCGGCGCGCGCCCACGGCGCGAGATCGGGAAGATTGGGCGAGCGGTACTGCGCGAGCAGTCCCTCGGCCGCAGCCTGCAGCAGGGGATCGATGGTGCCGCCGTACCACACGTCGCCCTTGGGGTTGTCGCGCTCGGCGCGGATCTGCGCGTAATACTCGCCGGTGGACTTGCGCGTGACGGAGGTCGCGATGCCGGTCTCGCGCTGGAAGGTCTGCGCGGCGAGCTCGCACGCGTCGGCATCGTGGCTGCAGTACACGACGAGAGCGCGCTGCGCGTGCGCAGCGACCGGGAGCGAAGCGGACAGCGCCGCGAGAAGCGCGGCCACGAGCGCGGCGGCGAATCGCGGCATGCGCACGGCGCTAGCGCGTGACCGCAGCGATCTCCGCCGCACGGACGTTCGCCGCCACCTTGTCGAGCACGCCGTTCACGAAGCGATGGCCGTCGGTCGCGCCGTACGTCTTCGCGAGCTCCACGGCCTCGTCGATCACGACGCGATAGGGGATGTCGAGCCGCTCGCGCAGCTCCCACGCGGCGATGACGAGGATCGCGCGCTCGATGGGCGAGAGCTCGGCGGCCTTGCGCGAGAGGTGCGGCGCAAAGCTCGCGACCAGATCGTCGTAGCCGGCCGTGACTCCGCGCCACAGCTCGTCGAAGTACGCCTGGTCGGCGCGTGCGAAGCCGGGGCTCGCGGCGAGGTCGTCCCGGACGTCCTGCGCGGCGTTGCCCGAGAGCTGGCGCTGGTAAAGGCCCTGGAGCACGAGCTCGCGCGCGCGCCGCCGGCCGCTAATCGTCGTCATCGATCGCCTGCAGCAGGTTCGCCATCTCGATGGCGGCCTGCGCCGCCTCGTAGCCCTTCTGGTCCATGCGCGCCTCGGCCTGCGCGTCCGTGTCGCAGGTGAGGATGCCGTTGCCGATGGGGATGCCGAACTCGAGGCTCACGCTCGACACGCCCGCCGCGGACTCGTTGGACACGATCTCGAAGTGATACGTCTCGCCCCGGATCACGGCCCCCAGCACGACCAGCGCGTCGTACTCACCCGTCTGGGCGAGGCGCTGCAGGGCAAGCGGCGCTTCCAGCGCGCCCGGCACGGTCACGGCGAGCACGTCCTCCTCGGACACCTGGGCCTCGCGCAATGCGCGCAGTGCGCCGCCGAGCAGGCCCTCGCCTATCGCGCCGTTGAAGCGCGACTGGACGATGGCAACGCGCAGGTGGCGCCCCGCGAGGTCGGGAGCGATTTGCTTCAAGTGGACGACCCCGATCGGCGATCGCGCATGGGCGGCTCGCTCTCGTAGCCCGTGACCTCGAGGTCGAAGCCCGTCATGCTGGGCATCTTGCGCGGCTTGGCGAGGAGGCGCATCCGGCCGACGTTGAGGTCGCGCAGGATCTGCGCGCCGATGCCGTAGTTGCGCAGGTCCATCTTCGCGGGCTGCGGCGGCGCTTCGGACACCGCGCGTTCGCGCAGCTCCGCAGCGCTCTCGGGGCGATGCAGCAGCACCATGACGCCGCGCCCCGCCTTGGCGATCTGCGCAAGCGCGTCCGGGATGCTCCACGAATGCGCAGCGCTGTCGGAGTCGAGCAGGTCCATCACCGACAGCGGCTCGTGCACGCGCACGAGCGTCTCGGCGTCCGGTGAGACCGGCCCGCGCACGAGTGCGAGGTGCGTGGCGTCGGAGATCTTGTCGCGGTACACGACGAGCCGGAACGCGCCGTGTGCGGTGTTGAGCGGGCGCTCGGCGATGCGCTCGACGATGCGCTCGGTGCGGCTCCGGTAGTGGATGAGGTCGCTGATGGCGCCGATGACGAGCCCGTGCTTGTGCGCGAACTCCTCGAGGTCGGGCAAGCGCGCCATGGAGCCGTCGTCGCGCATGATTTCGCAGATCACCGCCGCGGGCGTGAGGCCGGCGAGGCGCGCGAGGTCGCAGCCCGCTTCGGTGTGTCCCGCGCGAACCAGTACGCCGCCCGGTTGCGCCATGATCGGGAAGATGTGACCGGGCTGGACGATGTCGCCGGGCTTCGCGTCGGGCGCGACCGCGACCTGCACGGTGCGCGCGCGATCCGCCGCCGAGATGCCCGTGGTCACGCCCTCGGCCGCTTCGATCGACGCGGTGAAGTTGGTCCCGTGACCCGAGCGGTTATCCGACACCATCTGACCCAGGCC
>CAZIZD010000268.1:0-6449 GCA_964543615.1 uncultured Alcaligenaceae bacterium
GGCTCGTCGATCTTGACGAGCCCCATGTCGCGCATCACCTTGGTCCAGAAGCGCGCGTAGAGCAGGTGCAGGATCGCGTGCTCGATGCCGCCGATGTACTGGTCCATCGGCATCCAGTAATCGTTGCGCGCGTCGATCATTGTCTGTGCCCCGGGGCACGTGTAGCGCATGTAGTACCAGGACGAGTCGATGAACGTGTCCATCGTGTCGGTTTCGCGCTTGGCCGGCTTGCCGCACGACGGACACGCGACGTCGGTAAAATCGGGGCGCTTGTCGAGCGGATTGCCGCTGCCGTCGGGCACGCAGTCCTCGGGCAGGATCACCGGGAGGTCACGGTCGGGGACCGGCACCGTGCCGCACGCCGCGCAATGGACGATGGGGATCGGCGTGCCCCAATAACGCTGGCGCGAGATGCCCCAGTCGCGCAGGCGATAAGTAGTGCGCTTCTCGCCCAGGCCCTTCGCTTCGAGGTCGCGCGCCACCGCGTTGACCGCCTCCTCGTACGGAAGCTCGTCGTACTTGACCGAGAAGACGCAGCGCCCGCGCTCCTTGTCGGCGTACCAGGGTTGCCAGGCGTCGGTCGTGAACGCCTCGCCGTCGACGGCGATCACCTGCTTGATGGGCAAGCCGTACTTCTTCGCGAACGCGAAGTCGCGCTCGTCGTGCGCGGGCACGCCCATCACGGCGCCGTCGCCGTACGACATCAGCACGTAGTTGCCGATCCACACCTCGACCGGATCGCCCGTGACCGGATGGTTCACGAAGAGGCCCGTCGCCACGCCCTTCTTCTCCATCGTCGCGAGCTCGGCCTCGATCACCGAGCCGCGCTTGCACTCGTCCACGAACGATGCGATGGCGGGATCGCGCGCGGCGGCCACGGTGGCAAGCGGATGCTCGGGCGCGACCGCGCAGAACGTGACGCCCATGATCGTGTCGGCGCGCGTGGTGAAGACGTACATGCGGCCGTCGCCGACGAGCGTCCCTTCGGCATCCCGGATATCGTGCGTGAATGCGAAGCGCACGCCAAGGCTCTTGCCGATCCAGTTGGCCTGCATCGTCTTCACGCGCTCGGGCCAGCCGGGCATCCGGTCGAGATACGCGAGGAGCTCCTCGGCGTAGTCGGTGATGCGCAGGTAATAGCCGGGGATCTCGCGCTTCTCGACCGGCGCGCCGGTGCGCCAGCCGCGGCCGTCGATCACCTGCTCGTTGGCGAGCACGGTCTGGTCGACCGGGTCCCAGTTGACGACCTGCGTCTTGCGGTACGCGATGCCCTTCTCGAGCATGCGCAGGAAGAACCACTGGTTCCAGCGGTAGTAGTCGGGATCGCAGCTTGCGAACTCGCGCGACCAGTCGATCGCAAGGCCCAGCGACTGCATCTGGCCCTTCATGGTGGCGATGTTGCTGCGGGTCCACTTGGCGGGCGCTTGCCCCGCCTTGATCGCGGCGTTCTCGGCCGGGAGACCGAACGCGTCCCAGCCCATCGGCATCAGCGGGTTCATGCCCCGCATGCGCAGCTGGCGGACCATCATGTCGTTGATGGTGTAGTTGCGCACGTGCCCCATGTGCAGCACGCCCGACGGGTACGGCAGCATGGACACGCAGTAGTACTTCGGCCGGTCGCTCCGCTCCTGCATGCGGTACGCGTCGGCGGCCTGCCACGCGGCCTGCGCGGCCGCCTCGATTTCGCGGGGATTGAAAGGTGTCATAAGCCCTTGATTATAGCGGGCGAGTCGCACGCCGTCCGGGATCCTGTGGGGCGTTCGCCCTGCGGCCTGGGCGAGCCTATGCTAGTGTCATAGACTTTGCCGCCGTCCATCCGGGAAAGCGATAATTCTAGCTTTTGCCGGGAACCTCGACGGAAGGTCCGCAACCCAAGCGCTGTTGGCCTTCCCGCAATCCCACGAAACGATGACGCGCAAGCTCCTCCTCCTCCTCGCACTCGTCGCCGCCTCGGCCGCCGCCGCGCCGGTCAAGACGCAGCACGTCGAGGCCGAGCTCGTGTCGGAGCGGACCGCGCTGGTCCCGGGCCAGACCACCACCGTGGCGCTGCGCCTCAAGATGGCCGACGGCTGGCACACCTACTGGCAGAACCCCGGCGACAGCGGCCTGCCCACGGCGATCACCTGGAAGGTTCCCAACGACGTGAGCGTAGGCCCCATCCTGTGGCCCGCGCCGCACGCGTTGCCTGCGGGCCCGCTCCTCAATTTCGGTTACGAAGGCGAGGTCTTCCTACTTACCGACGTGCAGCTTCCCGCCTCGACGCCGCTGGGCCAGCCGATGACGCTCAAGGCCAAGGCCGAGTGGCTGGTGTGCCGCGAGACGTGCATTCCCGAGGATGCGGCGCTCGAGCTCGAGATCCCCGTCGCCGACCGCGCCGATCCCTATCCGCAGTGGGGCAAGGCCATTGCCGCGACGCGCGACGCGCTGCCGCGCGCCCTGCCCGGATGGATCGTCGCCGCCAAGGGCGAGGGCCAGAAGGTCGTGCTCTCGCTCACCGGCCCCGCGGGGGCGTCGGCACCCACGGACGTCCACTTCTTCCCGTACCAGGAAGGGCGCATCGAGCCCTCGGGCAAGCAGGTGTTCGCGCGCGATCCCAACGGGACGTTCGCGATGACGCTGCCGGTCGCGCACCAGCTCGCGCCCGGGTTCACGCAGGTGGCCGGCGTGCTCACGTCGAAGAGCGGATTCGCGAGCGGCGGCACGCAGGTGCACGCGATCACCATCGACACGCCGCTCGTGGGCACCGTCGTTGCGGGCCCCAAACCCGTGCAGGCCGCGCCCACGCTCAACGTCGCGCCGGCGGGCGACACCGGGCTTACGCTGGTCGCCGCGGTGTTCTTCGCCTTCATCGGCGGCATCGTGCTCAACCTCATGCCTTGTGTGTTCCCCGTGCTCTCGCTCAAGGCGCTGTCGCTCACGAAGCCAGGCCACGGCACCAGGAAGCACCTCCGTCTCGAAGGCCTGTGCTTCGGCGCGGGCGTGCTGGTCACGTTCCTTGCGCTCGCGGGCACCCTGCTCGCGTTCCGCGCGGCCGGTGAGCAATTCGGGTGGGGCTTCCAGCTGCAGTCGCCTGCCGTGGTGACGAGCCTCGCGATTCTCTTCTTCCTGCTTGCGCTCAACCTTTCCGGCGTGTTCGAGTTCGCGACCCTCGTGCCCTCGTCCGCCGCCGGCTGGACCGCGCACAACCAGTATTCGAACGCCGCCTTGTCCGGCGTGCTCGCGGTGGTCATCGCCTCGCCCTGCACCGCGCCGTTCATGGGGGCCGCGCTCGGATTCGCGCTGGCGCAACCCGCCGCGCTTACGCTCCTCGTGTTCGCCGCGCTTGGGTTGGGCATGGCGCTGCCCTTCATGCTGCTCACGTGGTTCCCGGGATGGCGCAAGGTGCTCCCGCGCCCGGGTGCGTGGATGGAGAAGCTGAAGCAGTTCCTCGCGTTCCCGCTCTACGCGACGGTGGCGTGGCTCGCATGGGTGCTTGGCGCGCAGGTCGACAACGATGCCGTGGTGCGTCTCCTCGTGACGCTCGTGGTGCTCGCGTTCGCCGCGTGGGCGTGGCGTGCGTATCGTGGCGGGGGCTCGCGCGTGTTCTCGGTCGGCGCCCTGCTCGGACTGGCGGGCGTGGTGTTCGCCGCGTGGCCGCTCTTCGCGACGCCGAGCGAAGCGCAAGCGCCGTCGCAGGCGAAGGCGACGTCGGGCACAAGCGATCCCTGGCAGCCGTTCACGCCCGCGCTCGTCACCGAGCTCTCGGCCAGCAAGCCCGTGTTCGTCGATTTCACCGCGGCGTGGTGCGTCACGTGCCAGGTCAACAAGAAGCTCGTGCTGAACGACGGCGAGGTGAAGAAGGCCTTCGCCGATCGCGGCGTGGAGCTCGTGCGCGCCGATTGGACGCGGCGCGATCCGACGATCACGCAGGCGCTCGCGGCACTCGGCCGCCAGGGCGTTCCCGTGTATGTTCTCTATCGCCCGGGCAAGGAGCCCATGCTCCTGCCCGAGGTGCTGCAACGACAGGCCGTGCTAGACGCGCTGGCCACTCTCTAGGAGGGCTTTTCCGTGATGATGCGTTCGATCGTCTCCCTATCCCTTGCGCTCTTCGCCGGCTCCGCGCTCGCCGTCACCGCGGGCTCGGCCGCCCCCGACTTTTCCGTCGCCGACTCCAACGGCAAGACGGTGAAGCTCTCCGATTACAAGGGCAAGTTCGTCGTGCTGGAGTGGACCAATCCCGAGTGCCCCTTCGTGCGCGCGCAGTACGGCGCGGACGCGATGCAGGCGCTGCAGAAAGAGGCCGGGGGCAAGGACGTCGTGTGGCTCACGGTCAACTCGACCAACAAGTCGAGCAGCGAGTTCAAGACCGGCGCGCAGATGAACGCGTGGATGAAGGAGAAGAACGCCGCGCCCAAGGCGGTGCTCATCGACGCCACCAGCGACGCCGGCCGCGCCTACGACGCGAAGACCACGCCGCAGATGTTCGTGGTCGACCCGTCCGGCAAGATCGTCTACGCGGGCGCCATCGACGACAAGCGCAGCGCGCGCGAGTCCGACCGCAGGACCGCCAACAACTACGTGCGCGCGGCGCTCAACGAGTCGCTCGCGGGCAAGCCGGTCACGGTGGCCAGCACCACGCCCTACGGCTGCTCGGTCAAGTACTGAAGCCTCTCCTCGATCTCGGCCACGACGTCGCCGCCGCGCTCGACGCGCGGCGGCCGGTCGTCGCGCTCGAGTCCACCATCGTCGCCCACGGCATGCCGTGGCCGCACAACCTCGCGACGGCGCAGAAGCTCGAGGAGGACGTGCGAGCGGAGGGCGCGGTGCCGGCCACCGTCGCCATCGTCGACGGCCGCCTCAAGGCGGGGCTGTCGCCGGGGGAGATCGAGCGCATCGCGCGTGAGGGGCCCGCCATCGCCAAGGTCAGCCGTCGCGACATGCCGCTGGTCGTGGCGCGGCGTGGCACGGGGGCGACTACCGTTGCCGCCACCATGATCGTGGCGGCGCTCGCCGGCATTCGCGTTTTTGCGACCGGCGGTATTGGCGGCGTGCATCGCGGCGCGCAGGAGAATTTCGACATTTCGGCCGATCTCACCGAGCTTGCGCGCACCTCGGTCGCGGTGGTGTGCGCGGGCGCCAAGGCCGTGCTCGACTTGAAGCTCACCCTCGAGTACCTCGAGACCCACGGCGTGCCCGTGATCGGCTACGGGACCGATCGCCTTCCCGCGTTCTGGAGCCGCGACAGCGGCCTTCCCGTCGATGCGCGCGCCGACGATCCCGCGGACGTGGCGCGCATCATGCACGCGAAATGGTCGATGGGACTCGCGGGCGGCCTCGTGGTCGCCAATCCCATTCCCGAGGCGCACGCGATTGCGCGCGCGCGCATCGACGACGCCATCGCGCAGGCGATCGTCGCCGCGAAAGCGGACGGCATCGGCGGCAAGGACGTGACGCCGTTCCTTCTCGCGCGCATCAACGCGCTCACGGGCGGGGACAGCCTCGCGGCGAACATGGCGCTCGTGCGGAACAACGCGAAGGTTGCGGCGCGCATCGCCGCCGCGTACGCGAAGCTCGACTAGCCGAGCTTCGACTCCATCTCGCGCCTGAACCGCACGGCGTCGTCGCTCGCGTCGAAGCCGACGTCTTCCCATCGCACCGCCTCGCCCGCGGCGATCGCGCGGTTGAGCTTCACGCCGTGCGCGAGCCCGAGCGGCAGGCCGCCCATCACCCTGGAGGCGGCGGCGGGCATGAGCTTGCCGTACACCGTGTAGCCGCCCTCGCCGTCGAGCGTCTCGCCCGCGGCGAGCGCCCGCTTTGCGGTGGCGACCACGTCCGCCCGCCACGACTGCGCCTGGCCCGTAGGCTCGTTGCGCAAGCCCGCGGACGCGACGCTGATGCCAAGCTCGAGGCCGATCGCGTGATAGGGCTTGTACATCGCGGCGTAGCGGCCCGAGGGATCGGTCGAGAATCCGTACTCCCTGAAGCAGCGGCGCACGTAGTCCTCGCCTTGCGCATCGCCCGCGCGGAACGTGACGTAGACACCCCAGCGCAAGTCGCGGAACACCGGCCGGCCGTCGCGCTCCACGCTCGAGATCACCTCCACCTGGCCCACGTGCAGGAGTGCGCCGCCTTCCTCGCGCGGCCGCAGGATGCGAGGCAGGTCGTCGACGCCGCACGGGGGAAAGCGCAATCCGTCCGCCGCCGCGGACAGGCCCGTCGCATTGGCGACCGCCGCCATCTCGATGGCGCTCTTGGTGCCGTCGAGGAACGAGTTGAACATCTGCGCGTTGAAGTCGCCCGCCGCGACGGTGGCCGCGTCGAAGCCGTAATGCGGCCACACCGTCGCCGGTGTGGAGGCGTGATACTCGGGAAGATACTTCGTGCCCTTGCCCGCGGCGACGACCTCGAAGCCCGCCGTGCGGCACCAGTCGACCATCTCGCAAATGAGCGCGGGCTGGTCGCCGTACGCA
>CAZIZD010000269.1:0-3196 GCA_964543615.1 uncultured Alcaligenaceae bacterium
AAGAGGGTTGCGTGTCCTGCAGCTTGTAATCGCTCGTGCGATTGCGTCTGGTTGTTTTTGCCCCTATGTGCTCTTACGCTATCGATTCGAGAAAGGGAGCAAAAGTGCGACATCCCCTCGAAACACTTCAATGATTAAAGCAGTAACCGCGGGCGAGGTTACGAGTCGTAATCATGCAAGGACGCATGTGTGAGCGCTAAGCTCACATTGTGTAATCACGCTGGTGTCCCTGGTAAGCGAATGTCGCGAAGCGCAAGTGGCTTACGAGTCGCTATCAGGTTGGATAGACCCCGGTTACGGTCAGTGAGAGATCGGCTCACGGATGCGGCGACCCCGAAATAAGGCTCTATTCGACTTGAAACGAGTGCCAAGCCTAAGTCGCATTGGTGTACGGGTTGAGGTGAAAGGAGCGCGGCATCATGGGCGCGCTTACGCAGAGCGCTCGATCATGTGAGACACTGCGCTCGCGGTGTTGCCGTGGTAGTCGAATGGCCAACTGATCCAGCCGCGGTCGCCGAGCTCTTCTGGCGTGAGCGCGCGGTACACGCCGGGTGGTGGGCCGTAGTGCTCTCGGAAGCCGGGTTTCGAGACCGGCTTCGGGACTTCGTGACCATACGTGGCACTGACGAAAGCTGCGAGAAGCAGCGCAATTAGGATGATGTATACGACCGTGATAGCGAGACAAACCATACGATGAAACGGGCCGGACTTGGAACGAAAGCGAAAGTGGGGGTGAACCTTGCCGGGACTGCGGCTATCGGTGCCGCGACGAATCTTCCCGACGCGCGAGCGCTGGCACTCACGCTGTGGAACCTCTGCAGCCCGCTGGCCGCCGACGCTTACCAGGCGCCGTGGCGCGCGATCGCCGAAGAGATCACAGCGCGCCTCACGAAACTGCTGGAGCCTCCAGCAGTGGCCGCCGCAGTCCAAGGTGCGATCCCACAGCCAGCCGATTATGCGCGGGTCGCCACAGCGCTGGCGCGACTGGCTCCCGCGGTTCAGCGCGTCATGGCCGAGATTCGCGGCCTTGCACAGGCTGCAGGTGCGGTCGCACCGAGCACTCGAACGGTGCGCCCCAAGGCCAACCCCGACGAAAAAGCGGTGGTCGGCGAAGCGCCGCGAGCCATCGAGCGAGTCCTGCCCGGAGTGCCAATGGTTTACGACTTTGCCGTTTGATCGTCATCAGGTACAGTGATTGCACCGGTGTCCGCACAAGTGCTTGCACAAGTGCTCGCACAAGTGTCCACAACAAAGTCGAGGATCGAGATGCGCTCGTTTTCACGCAGATATCGCTCGATGGGACCGTCTGGGATTGGTTTGGTGAGCCTGTCGACTCGCTCCTGGTCCTCTCGCTCCATCCTCGCGAACTCCTCCTCGGTCAGCGCGGTGCGGACCGCGCGCAGCTGGGCGTCGAGGCGCTGCTGTGCCGGCTCGGACACCGTGCCGAGCGACTGCACCCAGTAGCCGATGTCGTCGTCGTAGACCGCGTTGATCTGCGCGTACGCGCGCTGCACGCGCTCGGCTTCCGTTTTGTCGTCGGACGCGAAAGCGATGTGGTCGATGTCGCGAAACAGCACGAGCCAAATGTTCTTCTCACTTTGCTTGTTTCCGCTGTGCGTGTGTCGCTTCCACCGCTGGACGACGAACGTCAGCGGTAGGTACTTCCGCGCTACGTGTTCGACAACCTCGCACTCTGTCTCGAACGCTCCGACATAGCCGCCGTGATCCGACACAGTGAAGAAATACAAGGCCTCGGTCATACAGTATGATGCGTCCCTCCGCAGTCTAGATAAAATGGGCGATGCTGTCGCTTTGTCATTGCGGCGCCTGCCGTGATGCAAGCCAAGCTAGCATGCCATCGCGAATTGCTCGGCGAGGAACTCATCAAGGGCCGCCTCGCTGACCACGATGACGCGACCCGCTGGCATTGTCGCATGCTTCGGCGCTTCGGCGGGCACGGGTACAAGATCAGCGGGAGCAGGATCAGCAGCTTTTGCAGCTTCTGCGGCTTCCGCCGCGGCCGGGCGCGCGTAGAAGGTCTCCTCGAGGAAGAGGGTCACGCGGTTCGACGCCGCCGACAACTCGCGCAGGCGCGACGGGATGTGCGGCCGCGGCCCGCCCGGCGTGTCGTCGGGCTCGGGGTCGGGCCGGAACACGAAGAGACGCCCCACCGCGCTCTGGTTGAGGTAGTACGCCGCGCCGCCGGCGCGCTTGGACACCCGCACCACGCTCACGCCGTACGCGGTGCGCACCACGGCGTTGACGGTCCGGAGCGCCGCCGCCAGGAACCGGCCGCGGTCGGGCTCGCGCTCCAGCCGGTCGACGTTGGGCCGCGCGATCTCGTACTCGGACACCATGCGGGGCACCGACTTTCGCAGGAGAGGCAGCGCCGCGCGCAGGCGGGCTTCCAGCCCCGCGTCGGAGACGTGGGCCTTGTCGGTCACGCACCGGAAGCCGCAGACCCGCAGGAGCCAGACCGCGAGGAAGTGCGCCTGGAAGACGTACGTGCTGCGGTCGCGGAGGAGGTCGCGGCTCTCGTTGATGAAGCCGGCCCCCTCGACGCGGGTCTCCATCACGTACGCGTAGTGGTGCGCCTCCTGCGCCCGCATCAGCTTCAGCGAGTCGAGGAGCGTCTCGCCCTCGGTGATCCGCCGCAGGTTGCGGTAGACGCGGCGCGCGTCGGGCGAGGCGTAGGCCGCGACGAAGTCGGCGTCGAGCGGGCGGCCGTGCCAGCCGTAGTACTCGCGGAGCAGGTACTTCTCGTACGCCAGCAGCGCGCCGGGCGCCACGTCCTGCTGGGCCTGCATCGTGTCGCGGACGATCACCGCCTCGTCCGGCGTCAGGTCGGCCGCGGCCGCCACGGACTCGCACCGGGCCGCCTTCAGCTCGGCCCGGGCGTCGCGGTGGCTCGACAGGAGCGCCGCGCCCGCGCGGTCGGCGGGCGGCGCGAGGACCTCGACGCGGGCGCCCGTGTCGGCGACCTGGTCGATGAACCGCGCGGCGAAGGCGTTCCGCGAGAGGTTGCCGACCCGCACCGTCTCGAGCCACAGGTGGAAGTAGTCGGACTCGTGGTACGCGATCGAGCCGTCCTCCGGGCTGTACTCGAACTGGAGGGCCGCGTCGTCCACGGCGCGGAACAGGCCCGCCCGCTTGTCGAAGACGGCCCGCCGCACGTCGGCGACGGTCTCGGGGTGGG
>CAZIZD010000269.1:3206-6447 GCA_964543615.1 uncultured Alcaligenaceae bacterium
AGGAAGTGCTCCCGCGTGCGCAGGTTGCGGACGCGCCCCAGCATCTGCCGGCAGGTCTCGACGTCGCAGCTCTCGTCGCAGAAGTAGCCGTACAGCGCGTCGAAGTGCTCCAGCTCGAACGACACGCCGGCCGAGCACGTGGGCGTGTAGATCAGGACGTCGAGCTCGCCCCAGTGCGTGTGGACGTCGCCGAAGTGGCGCGCCTTCTCGCTGGGCGCGGTCTCGCTGCTGTAGAGCATCACCCGCGCGGCGGGAAACTCGCGCCGGAGCCCCGACTCGAAGGCGCGGGCCTCCGACAGGCTGTTCGTCGGGACGACGACCCGCTGGCCCGCGCGCACGGCGCCGTACAGCTTCTCGAGCCAGGCGCCCTGGTCCGCCGTGAAGAAGTAGACGTCGTCGGCGGCGCGCGCGAAGCGGTTCCAGTGAAAGTGGGCGGGGTGCGCCGGGCGCATGCGGGCGAGCATGCGGAACGTGCGGTCGCTGAGGTTCGCGTCCATGCAGACGACGTGGCGGGCGGTGCGCAGCATCCACTGGAAGGCGGCGAAGGCCGCCGTGAAGTGGCGGTGGAGGCCGCTGTTGAACTGGGCCAGGATCGACTCGACCTCGTCGAGCACGAGCAGGTCGACCGGCTCGGGCCGGGCGCCCAGCTTCAGTCGGTGCAGCGACTCGACCTGGACGATGAGCCGCGGGTGGCGCGCGGCGTCCAGGTCGCCCGTCACGTCGCTGTACAGCGTGAAGTCGGGGAACGCCTCGCCCAGCGCGCGGCTGAACGTCTGGCGGAACGTCACGAATCGCACGACCTGGGCCTCGTAGCCGTCGGCGGGGAAGTGCCGGGCGATGTACGCGCGCAGCGCTTTCGTCTTGCCGAGTTTCATCTGCGCCGACACCGCGAGCGTCGGCACCAGCTCGTAGTCGCGCATCGCCGGCTCGGCGTACACCGTCTTCTGCGCGTCGGGCAGCCGCTCGAACTCGCTCGCGAGGGCGTCGTGCGGGTTGACCCGGCCTTCGCGGATCGCCTTCACCCGCGCTTCCACGAGCTCGCGCAGGCCGGCCGCCGGGCGCGGAGGAGCCACTGCCTTGCCGGCGCGGCGTCCGCCGGCCTGCGGCAGGGTCGCCGCGATCTCGCCGACGGTTCGCCCGCGCCCCCGCGCCTGCCGGCAGTGCTCGACGACGCGGCAGGTCACGGGGCCCGCCGCGCCGGGCCACGGGCCGGCGTGTCCGCCCTCCGCGGGCTCGATGCTGAGCATCAGGCTGTTGTCGCGGTGGTGGACCTCGCCGCAGATCCGGCAGTCGGAAGGCGCGGTGCGCTCGAAGCACAGCAGCGTGCCCCGGACGTCGCTCAGCGCGTGGCCCTCGGTCACGCCGGCCGCTGCCGCAAGCGCCAGTGCGGCCTTCACCGCAGGGTCGGCCGGCGTGAGCATCGGGGCGTCCGGCGCCGCCGGGCCGTCGCGGCCGACGGTGTACACGCGGGGCAGGACCCGCGCCCCAGGCGGCGCGACGATCAGGGCGTCCTCGAGGTGCGCGGCGTGCGTCGTGCCGAAAGCCGCGGCGATCTCCGGGCTCGACCGCTTGTAGCGCTTCGTCCCGGCCTTGGCCGAGTCGAGCAGCCGGAAGTTTTGCGTGCGCTTGTTCACGTTGGGGTCGACGCACGCGCGCACGGCGGCGGGCAGGCGCTCGAGCACCCGGTCGGAGAACTCGCGCGCCTCGTCGCTGTCGGCGACGAAGTACGCGTGGGTGAACACGTGGAACGAATACTTCCAGCCGCTCGGCGTCGGGCCGCTGCTGTCGGTGACGACGATGTCCTCGCGCGCGGGCAGAATGTGGTCCTCGACCGCGTAGTACGCGATGTACAGCTCGTCCAGCACCGCTTCGACCACCAGGTGCACGACCGCACGAGCTTTGGCGTCGCGCGCGCACTCTGGATGTGTCGCCCCCACGGTTTTGACGTCATGGGCCTCAACGCCGAGGAGGACTTCGAGTGCGTCGGGTTCTTCCGCCAGCAGCTCGTCTACGTCAGCGTCTGTGATCGCTGCCGCTGCAGGATCCACGTCCATGTCCGTCGCCACCAGCGCGTCGGGGATGCCGTCGACCTTGTGGGCTGGGGCGTCGATGTCGAACTTCAACCGCTGGGGCTGCCAGCCGGCGACGACTTCGTGGCAGCAACGCTCGGCTTCCGGAAGCGCGGCGTACCAGGCGGTGAGCTCGGCGCGCGACTCGAACACGAGGTACGTGCCGTTGAGCTCGTCCCGGAGGATGGGCCGTCGCGCGAGTTCGCCACGACGATATCGCAGCGAAACTGTATTTTCGGCGCTGCGTGGGGTTTGCTCGCCTCGGCTGCGACTATCAACGAGATACTGAAATCGGGCTGGCATGGCGTGTGGATGTGGCGGCTGCTCTGGGCCGTATTTCTACGAGTTGGTGGCCATTCAATTCCCGGCGTTTCGATCACTCGCCTGGGTGTTTCGCGCCGCGCGCTTTATGCGGGCGAAACTATACTTTGAACCTGAGCCATGGCTGATCTCGGCGAGCAAGCTCTCCTTATGGGCGCACCCGAGGTAGGAATACCCCTTGAGGTGGGCAAACAGCTGGCACCGCACGCGCCGGCCATCCTCATGATCCCCTTAGTGTCGTTTGCGGTCCTGCTGGTCATCATCGGCATCATCGTGATCGCAGCCTCTGCGAACAAAACCTCAGGCGTTCTGCTGACGGTGCTCGGCGTGTTGCTCGGCGGCGGCGCGTTCTTCGTGATGGTCCGGTCCGAAGCCGGGCTGAAAAAAGCGTGATGCGCTTTGCGGACTCCTAGGATCTGGCTAGCAAGCTGTTAGGACCTCGCTAGCGAGCTGTTAGAACCTCGCTAGCGAGCTGTTAGAACCTCGCTAGCGAGCTGTCAATCTAAACCGGGGGTTGTAGCCTGAGAGCTCGGTCGTTTTTCGATTTTAGCGACCTTGCTCCCGGGGCGAGGCCCATCAAGAGATGGCCGAGTCCCCTTACCTTTTTGGAGTCGGCGGTGACCGCCGATACGCATGGCGCTTCCATTGAGCCTTGCGGGAGTCGAGCTCGCGCTTCTTGCGGTCGTGGCGGCTTCCACCAGTCTCGCTACTCTCTTTCTCTACCGATTGCTCAGAGCCTCGGCACCGAGCACGCCGGAGTCAGCATCGCGGTTCCAAAAAGGAGTCCGCAAGTCTGCCGTCTATCGCAGAGCGCTGGCCCTCCTTGAAGAGGAGATGGGCGCGTGGTACAT
>CAZIZD010000270.1:0-6442 GCA_964543615.1 uncultured Alcaligenaceae bacterium
GAGGACGGCCTGAAGATCGAGCAGGCCACCGTGCTGTTCAACCCGGACACGGGCGAGACGCGGGCGATGCGCAGCAAGGAAGACGCGCAGGACTACCGCTACTTCCCCGACCCCGACCTGCCGCCGCTCGTGATCGGCGAGGCGTGGATCGAGCGCGTGCGCGCGGACCTGCCCGAGTTGCCGGAGGCGATGCAGGCGCGATTCGCAGCCCAGTACGCACTGCCGATCGCGGATGCCGTCGCGCTCACCGCGAGCCGCGACCTCGCGTCCTATTTTGAAGCCGCGGTGAAGGCCTCGGGCGAGGCCAAGACCGTGGCCAACTGGCTGCTCGGCGAAGTGGCCGCAGCGCTCAATCGCAGCGAGCTCGACATCGCGCGCGCGCCCGTCGGACCCGGCGCCCTCGGCGCGCTCGTCGGGCGCATCGCCGACGGCACCATCTCGGGCAAGATCGCCAAGGACGTGTTCGATGCGATGTGGGCCGGCGAAGCCACCGGCGCCGACGCGGCCGACGCCATCATCGCAAAGAAGGGCCTGCGCCAGATCAGCGACGAGGGCGCCATCGAGAAGATCGTCGACGACGCGATCGCGGCCAACCCCGCCATCGTGGCGGAGTTCCGCGCCGGCAAGGATAAGGCGTTCAACGCGCTCGTCGGCAAGGTCATGGCCCTGTCGAAGGGCAAGGCCAATCCCGGCCAGGTCAACGCCATCCTCAAGCGCAAGCTGTAGGCGGCGCCCCACCGAGGTTTCGCCGGGCGCTTGCTTTGCGCCGCGCCTGCGTTTGTCATCGTTGCGCCGATGGCGCGCAAGCCCAAGCCCTTCCCGTACTCGAGCGATGCCGAGCCCGGCATGGTGCGCGCCGCGGAGTGAGCCCGCCGCGCCTCCGCCCTGCGCTACTTCGCGACGCTCGCGAAGATCATCACGGCGCCGAAGGCGATCGCAACGACCGGGAATCCCCACTGGGCGAGTAACGAGTCGACCTCCGCGGTGTTCTGGGGGTCGGAGGCGAGATAGCGCACCCTGACCCGGGACCCGCGCGGCATGACTTTGGTCGTGCCGAGCGACGACTGGCACTGGTATGTCTTGCCGTCGTGCACGAACTCGAAGACGGGGGTCGACATGCGCGTCGACCTGCCCCTCGAATCGACCTGGGTCGAGACCTTCTCGTCCACGACCACGCCGTCGACCGCGCGTCCCGACACCAGGGTGCGGATGCGCAGCACGAGCACCGCGATCCCGGACAGCACGGCCAGCGCACCGACGCCGAAGAAGACGTATTGAAGCGTGGTCATGGTCACCTCACAAGAGAAGCGCGACGACGAAGACGCCCAGCATCGCGAACACGATCGCGACCTTGACGGCAGTGCCGACGAGCAGGCCGAGCCACGTCGCGATGCCGACCGTGCCGGCGCGCCGGAGGTCGCGCTGCGCGATGAATTCGCCGATGGCCGCGCCGAGGAGCGGCATGAACAGCAGGCCGACGAACCCCGTGAAGATGCCGGCAACGGTCCCGATCATCGCGCCGATCACCGCGAGCTTGCTCGCACCCACCTTCTTCGCCCCCGCTGCCGCCGCAAAGTAGTCGACCGCCCAGGCGATCGCGGTGAGCACCGCGAACACCACCACGAGCCAGACCGGGATGCGTGCGAAGCCGTCGATCCACGCGCCCAGCAGCATGCCCAGGAAGACGAGCGTCACGCCTGGAATGGCGGGGAGGATCGTGCCGGCAACGCCGACGGCGATCAGCAGGACCGCGACGATCCACAGGACGACGGTCATGGGGCGGTCACCGGCGCATTGGCGATGCCGAGCAGGGCCTCGCCGTAGCGCTCGAGCTTGCGCGCGCCGATGCCCGGCACGGCGGCGAGGTCGGTCACGCGCCGGGGCCGCCGGCGCGCGATCTCGGCCAGCGTGCTGTCGTGCAGGATGACGTACGCCGGCACCGACTGCGCGCGCGCCTCCGCAAGGCGCCACGCCTTCAGTTGCTCGAGCACGGCGACATCCGCATCGGACAGGCCCGCGATCGCCTTCGAGCGCTCGCGTCGCGGCTTGCCCGCGCGCTCCACGAGCTCGCGCATCTGCACGCGGGCTTCACCCTTGAGCACCGGCCGCGCGGCTTCCGCGAGCTTGAGAGCACCGTAGGCCGCATGATCGACCTCGACGAGGCCGAGGGCGACGAGCTGGCGGAACACGCTGCGCCACGCGGTCTCGTCGAGATCGGCGCCGATGCCGAAGACGCTCAAGCGTTCGTGCCCCCACTTGGTCACGCGCTCGCTCGCCTTGCCGCGCAGCACGTCGACGACGTGCACGGCGCCGAAGCGCTGCCCGGTGCGGTAGATGGCCGACAGCGCCTTGCGCGCGGGGTCGGTGGCGTCGATCGTCTGCGGCGGCGCAATGCAGGTATCGCAGTTGCCGCAGGGCTGCGAGGCTTCGCCGAAATACGACAGCAGGCGCACGCGCCGGCAGCCGGCCGTCTCGCACAAGCCCAGGAGGGCTTCGAGCTTGGCGATCGACACGCGCTTGTGCGCGTCGTCGCCCTCGGAGGATTCGATGAAGCGGCGCTGCTGCACGACGTCCGCGAGTCCGTACGCCATCCAGGCGTCGGCCGGCTGGCCGTCGCGACCCGCGCGGCCCGTCTCCTGGTAGTAGCCTTCGACGCTCTTCGGCAGGTCGAGGTGGGCGACGAAGCGCACGTCCGGCTTGTCGATGCCCATCCCGAACGCGATGGTGGCGACCATCACCACGCCCTCCTCGCGCTGGAAGCGGTCCTGGTGCTCGCGGCGCGCATCGGTGTCCATGCCGGCATGGTACGGCAGCGCCTCGACGCCCTGCGCTGCGAGCCACTGCGCGGTCTCGTCGACCTTGCGCCGCGACAGGCAGTACACGATGCCGGCGTCGCCCGCGTGCTCCTCGCGAATGAAGCGCAGGAGCTGCTCGCGCGGCTCGACCTTGTCGACGATCGCGTAGCGGATGTTCGGGCGGTCGAAGCTCGACACGAACACGCGCGCCCCGTGAAGCGCCAGGCGCTCCACGATCTCCTCCCGCGTCTGCGGATCCGCGGTGGCGGTGAGGGCCACCCGCGGCACCGCCGGGAGGCGCTCGTGCAGCACCGAAAGCCCCAGGTACTCGGGCCGGAAGTCGTGGCCCCATTGCGACACGCAATGCGCCTCGTCGATGGCGAAGAGCGCGATCCGCGCGCGCTCGAGGAGATCGAGGCAACGCGGCATGAGGAGGCGCTCGGGCGCGACGTAGAGAAGGTCGAGCTCGCCCGCGAGGAGCGCGCGCTCGACAATGCGCGCCTGCGCCGCGTCCTGCGTGCTGTTGAGGAAGGCCGCGCGCACGCCGGCCTGCGTGAGCGCCGCCACCTGGTCGTGCATCAGCGCGATCAGCGGCGACACGACGATGCCGGTGCCGGCGCGCAGGAGCGAGGGAATCTGGTAGCAGAGCGACTTGCCGCCGCCCGTGGGCATGAGCACGAGCGCATCGCCCCCGCCCGCCACGTGGGCGACGATGTCCGATTGCGCCCCGCGAAACGCGTCGTAGCCGAACGTCTCGCGAAGGACCGCGAGGGCGGCGTCCTCGATGGGCGGCGCAGCGTTCATGGAAGCGCGTCGCATGATCGGCGGATCTTCACCTGCCGTCACCCATGGACTCGATACGTCGAACGGACGATCCCACGCTATGCGCGCGCCGGGCGCGATGTCGCGATCCAAAGCGATGCGCTCACTCGATCACCTCGTCTGCGCGTATGCGGATGGATTGCGGAATGGTGAGGTCGACGCGGCGGGCGGCCTTGAGGTTGAGCACCATGCGAAAGGTCGATGCCATCTCGTAGGGGAGGTCGGCCGGCTTCGCGCCGCGCAGGATGCGGTCGGTGTACTCCGCGCCGCGCTGGAAAACCTGTGCGAAGTCCGTGCCGTACGACAGGAGCCCGCCCGCCTCGGCATATTCCCGCCGCGCGTAGATCGTGGGCAGCCGGGCGCGCGTTGCAGCGTCGACGATCTCCTTGCGGTGGGCGAGGACGGACGACGGCGTGCCTACGACGAGCGCGTCCGGCCGCCGCGCGGCGAACGAAGCGAATGCACGCTCGACGGCCGCAGAGGTGGTTGCGTCGACGATCTCCGCCTTGATGCCGCTCGCGCCCGCGCGCACCGCGAGCTCCTCGAACACCTGCACCTCGCCCGGATTGCCGCGGTCGGTGAGGTACGCCACGCTGCGTGCGCCCGGTACGATCTCGCGAACGAGGTCCAGCCACTTGCCCACGATGTCCGCCTGGCTGAACGAAGCGCCGGTGACGTTGCCGCCCGGCCGCGCGAGGCTCTCGACCAGCCCGGCCTTCACGGGATCCGCCGCGCCGAGCGCGACGATGGGCAGCGCGGACGTCGACTTCCTGGCGGCGAGGGCAACGGTCGTCGTGGCGACGACGAACACGTCGGGCTTCTGCGCGACGATCTCGGCGGCGAGCGCCGGCAGCTTGTCCCGGTCGCCGTTCGCGTAGCGCGCGTCGATGACCAGGTTCCGGCCCTCGGACCATCCGAGCGTGGCGAGACGGTCGCGGAATGCGGTCCAGTAGGGTGCGCGAACCGCAGGCGTCGCGTCATCGAGGATCGCGATGCGGCGCACCGTCTGCGCGATCGCCTCCGGCGCGTGCGCAACGACGACCAGTGCAAGCGCAACGATCGCCGCAGCGCGCGACATGCTCATCACATCAGCGGCTTGTACCGTATGCGATGCGGCTTGGCGGCCTCCTCGCCCAGGCGCCGCCGCTTGTCCGCCTCGTAGTCCGTGTAGTTGCCGGGGTAGAAGTACCACTGCGAGTCGCCTTCCGCCGCGAGGATGTGCGTGGCGATGCGGTCGAGGAACCAGCGGTCGTGCGAGATCACGAGCGCGCTGCCGGCGAACTCGAGGAGCGCATCCTCGAGCGCGCGCAGCGTCTCGACGTCGAGGTCGTTGGACGGCTCGTCGAGCAGCAGGACGTTGCCGCCCTTGAGCAGCGTGGCCGCGAGATGCAGGCGTCCCCGCTCGCCGCCGGAGAGCTGGCCGACGATCTTCTGCTGGTCGGGCCCCTTGAAGTTGAAGCGGCCGAGGTAGGCGCGCGACGGCATCTCGAAGCGGCCGACGGTGAGAATGTCCTGTCCGTTGCTGATCGCCTCCCACGCGGTCTTGTCGTTGGGCAGCGATTCGCGCGTCTGGTCCACGACCGCCATCTGCACGGTGTGGCCGATGGTGACCTTTCCCGCGTCGGGCTTCTCCTTGCCGGTGATGAGGCGAAAGAGCGTGGTCTTCCCCGCGCCGTTGGGGCCGATGACGCCCACGATCGCGCCGGCGGGAATGCGAAACGACAGGTCGTCGATGAGGAGCTTGTCGCCGTACGCCTTGCGCACGTTCTCGAACTCGATCACCGCGTCGCCCAGGCGCTCCGCCACGGGGATGAAGATCTCGTTGGTCTCGTTGCGTTGCTGGTGCTCGTAGGAGGCCAGGTCGTTGAAGCGCGCGATGCGCGCCTTGCTCTTGGCCTGCCGGCCCTTCGCGTTGGCCCGCACCCACTCCAACTCCTGCTTCATGGCCTTGATGCGCGCGGCCTCCTGCTTCGATTCGGTCTCGAGGCGCTGCTCCTTCTGCTCGAGCCACAGGCTGTAGTTGCCCTTGTACGGAATGCCGTAGCCGCGGTCGAGCTCGAGGATCCACTCGGCAGCGTTGTCGAGGAAGTAGCGATCGTGCGTCACCGCTATGACGGTGCCGGGGAACTTGGCAAGGAACTGCTCGAGCCAGTCGACGCTCTCCGCGTCGAGGTGGTTGGTGGGCTCGTCGAGCAGCAGCATGTCGGGCTTCGAAAGGAGCAGGCGGCACAGCGCGACGCGGCGCTTCTCTCCGCCGGAGAGGTTGGCGATCTTCGCGTCCCACGGCGGCAGGCGCAGTGCATCGGCAGCGATCTCCATCTGTACGTCCGAATCCGCGCCCGAGGCCGCAATGATCGCCTCCAGGCGCGCCTGCTCGGTGGCGAGCTTGTCGAAGTCGGCGTCGGGCTCGGCATACGCCGCGTAGATCTCCTCGAGCCTGGCTTTGGCCTCGAGCACCTCGCCCATGCCTTCCTGCACGGATTCGCGCACCGTCTTCTCGGGATCGAGCGCGGGCTCCTGCGGGAGGAAGCCGACGCGCAGCCCCGGCATGGGCGTGGCTTCGCCCTCGTATTCCTTGTCCTCCCCCGCCATGATGCGCAGGAGGCTCGACTTGCCGGAGCCGTTGAGACCCAGCACGCCGATCTTGGCGCCGGGGAAGAACGAAAGGGAGATGTCCTTAAGGATGACGCGCTTCGGGGGAATCATCTTCCCCACGCGGTTCATCGTGTACACGTACTGGGCCATGGTGTCCTGTGGCCGCGCGCTCGCGTGAGGCGACGCGCGGGGTTCTGCGGAGTGAGTCGAAGGGGCGATTATCGCAGGCT
>CAZIZD010000271.1:0-6430 GCA_964543615.1 uncultured Alcaligenaceae bacterium
GGCAGAGTTCGATGGTGCGTCGCGCCGGCGTCGAGTTGCTGTTGTACGACGAAGGGCTTGCCGAACCGATGCTCGCGCTGCTGGCCGAGCCCGCACCGAACGAACGCGCCGACGTGGCGCCGACCTCGACGATCGCGGGCTCGTGCGTCGCGAGGTCGACCCGCGCGACCGCCGCCGGGCGCAACTGTCGCTCACCGCCGAGGGCGCGCGCATCCACGACCGGATCGCGCCGCTCGCCATCGCGTTCGAGCGCGACCTCGTCAAGGGCTTCACGCGCGCCGAGCTCGAGGCGTTCAACCGAGGGTTGGACAAGCTTCTCGACGCCATCGCACTCATCCAGCGCGGCAGTTCCCGCCTGCTGCCGCAGCGCCGGCCCGCCCCATCCCCCGCCGCCAAGAAGACCGCCGCGCGCAGGCCCGCACGGGCGGCGGCGCGGAGATAGTTGCAAAAGAAACTGTTTCGCAACTATGATTGGGAAGGCGTCCGCGGTCCGGCGCCGCAATCCCCGCGACGACGCCCGAGGCTACCCATGTTCACGATCGATGCCGATGCCCACGTGATGGAGGACGAGGCGGCCTGGGCCCACCTCGAACCCGCCTACTACCCGCGCAGGCCAGTGGCCGTCCGGTTGCCCGAGGACACGTCGCTCACGGTGTTCAACGCGGCCTGGCTCATCGACGAGAAGGTGCGCCTCTTCGGCGCGTCGCCGCCGATCGGCACGCGCACGCTGGCCAAGAAGTATTCTCTCGAGTCGCAGACGCTCTCCTCGGTGGCGGCACGCCTGGCAGACATGGACAAGCGGCGGACGAGCGTGCAGGTGCTGCACACGACCTTCGCCCTTCTCAACCTGTGCGAGGACGTCGAGCTCGAGGGCGCGCTGATGCGCAGCTTCAACACCTACATGGCAAGCCGCTGCAAGGCCTCCGGCGGGCGGCTCCGCTACGACGCGCTGGTGCCCTTCCGCGATCCTCCGGCGGCGGTGCGCGACTTGCGCCGGGCCTACGAGCAAGGCGGCGTGGCTGGCGTGTTCATGCGCGGCATCGAGTGGGACCGGCCGCTCGGCGACCCGTTCTTCTATCCAATCTACGAGGAAGCGCAGCGCCTCGACATCCCGGTGTGCGTGCACATCGGCTCGGGTGCACCGCGCATGCGTGAGATCTTCGAGACGCAGAAGCGCATTCCCGGCGAGGAGCCGTTCTGGCCCCCGCGCGTCAAGCGCCTGCTGGGGCCTATTACGGTGCAGTTCGGCTTCTACAGCCTGTGCGAGACGCCCACCGCCACGGACTTCCCGAACCTGCGCTGGGCCTTCCTCGAGTCCGCAGGGGTGGAATGGATGCTGGGGGCGGTCGGCGCGCTGGAACGCGCAGGCAAGAAGAATGCGCGACGCTTGCTCGACGAAGGGCGCGTATTCGTGGTCGCCGAGCCTTCGGAGGATCTCGCGTACGTGGCCAACCGTCTCGGCGGCGAGTTCATGGTCATCGGCAGCGACATGCCGCACCAGGACGAGGCCGCGCACGAAAGCGTCGTCGATGAGTTCGAAAGCCGCAAGGATCTGGCCCCTGCGCTCATGGAAGGGCTGCTGTGGCGCAACGCGTCGCGGCTCTACAAGATCACGCCGGAAGACGTCACGCCGCCCGGACGATGAGCACTACGGCGACCGCGGCGGCACGCGCGCACCCGGACGACACGACGCTTTGGTACACGCGCTGCCCGCTGCCGTCGGCATCGGCCGTGGCGATCGACCACGGTTTCCTGCGGCGCCGTTTCGAGGGAACGGGAATGCAGGTGCGGTCGGTGCAGAGCACGCCCGACGAGAGGGTCCGCCGCTCGCACTTCGACCACGAAGTGCGCCACCTCTTCCGTCAGGGCGGCAACATTCCGCCGCTGTGGTCGCGCTCGCGAGGCGCGGACTCCTGCGTGGTGGGGATCGCGACGACACGCGAATACCAGGCGATCATCGCGCGGCCCGGCAACCGCATACGCGAGCCCGCCGACTTGCGCGGCGCGCGCCTTGCGCTTCCGCGCAGGCGCAACGAGCCGATCGACTACTGGCGCGCGATGTGCCTGCGCGGCTACGAGTCTGCGTTGCATGCCGCGGGCCTCACGCTGGCCGACGTGCAGCTCGTCGAGCTCGACGTTGAGGAGTCCTACATCGACGCGCCCGACACGCGATCCTCCGACATGCCGCTGTGGGGACCCGCGAGCCGGGCACGCCGGCAGCGAGCCGAGGTATTCGCCTTCGTGCGTTGCGATATCGACGCGCTGTACACCTCGGGCGCGCTCGGGCTGCAGACCAAGGCGCTGCTCGGTGCGCACGAGGTCGTCGAGTTCGGCCTGCATGGCGCCGCCGCCGTGGGGACGAACAACCAGGTGCCCAATGTCCTGACGGTGGATCGCGCATTGGCAAGGGAGCATCCCGACGTGGTCGCGCGTTACATCGCCGCCCTGCACGACGCCGCGCAGTGGTCGCTGCATCATCCCGACGATGCGCTGCGCAGCTTCGCGCGCGAAATCGGAACGGCCGAGGAGTGGTTGCCCGCGGCCTACGGCGACGGGCTGATGCGCAGCCTGCCAGTGACGCTCGAGGCCGACGCAGTCGCACTGGTGGCGGACCAGGCGCGGTTCCTCCGCCGCCACGGATTCATCGCCTCGGATGTGGCCATCGAGCCATGGATCGACCGCGAGCCGCTGCAGCTCGCGCAACAGGAGATGCAACGGCAATGAACGAGTACACAAATCCGCCGACGCTGGCTGTTCCCAAGGGCTATACGCACGTCGTGCGCTCGACGGGCCGAACGACGATCACGGTCGCAGGCCAGGTCTCCTACGACAGCACGGGCGCCGTCGTTGGGGTCGGCGACCTGCGGCGGCAGACCGAGCAGGTCTACGCGAATGTCCGCACCGCGCTCGAAGCCGCCGGCGCCACGCTCGCCGACATGGTGAAGACGACCATCCTGATCCGCGACATGACGCCCGAGAAAGTCGCCACGATCCGTGAGGTACGAGCGCGCGTGCTCGCGGGGCACCCGCCGCCGGCCAGCACGCTGATAGCGGTGCCCACGCTGATCCATCCCGACCTACTGCTCGAGATCGAGGCAACCGCGATCGTCGACTGAGCGCGGTCCACTCGCATCGAGCCCGCCGTCCAACGAGGAACGCCATGAACGACGTCCAGGCAAGCCGCGCGGCACGCGTCTCCCCCGGTACCGACAGCGATCCCACCCGCTACATGAGCGGATTCGGCAACGAGTTCGCGTCCGAGTCGGCACCCGGCATCCTGGAGGCTGGGCGCAACAACCCGCAACGCGTCGCACGCGGACTCTACGCGGAGCAGCTCTCCGGCACGGCCTTCACCGCTCCCCGCGCGGAGAACCGGCGCACGTGGCTGTATCGCATCCGGCCTTCGGTGTCGCCGAGCGCCTGGACCCGCGTGGAAGCGCCCCGACTCTTCGCCGCACCCTTCCCTCTCGACTGCGCCATCCCCGCGCCCATGCGCTGGTCGCCCTTCCCGTTGCCCGAGGCGCCCACCGACTTCATCGATGGCATCTTCACCTTCGGCGGCGGCGGCGACGTACGCATGCAAACGGGACTGGCCATCCACTGGTATGCCGCGAACCGCTCGATGGAACGCCGCGTGCTGAGCAATGCGGATGGCGAGTTGCTGGTCGTTCCGCAGCTTGGCGGGCTGTCGATCCGCACCGAACTCGGCGTACTCGCGGTCGCGCCCGGCGAGATTGCGCTGATTCCCCGCGGCATGCGATTCGCCGTGGCGTTGCGCGACCCGCAGGCGCGGGGATACATCTGCGAGAACTACGGCGCCATGTTTCGCCTGCCCGAGCTGGGGCCGATCGGCGCCAACGGGCTTGCCAATCCCCGCGACTTCCTGGTTCCGGTCGCGTCCTGGGAGGATCGGAGCGAGGCCTTCGAGGTGCTGACGAAGCACGCGGGACGGCTGTGGCGGACGGAACTCGACCGCTCGCCGTTCGACGTGGTCGCGTGGCACGGCGACTGCGTGCCCTGCAAGTACGACCTCGCCCGCTTCGTCGTGTTCGGCTCGATCAGCGTCGACAGTCCCGATCCGTCGATTTCCACGGTGCTCACCTCGCCGTCCTTCACGCCCGGAGTCGCCAACGTCGACTTCGTGGCCTTCGCGCCCCGCTGGCAAGTGATGGAGGGAACGTTCCGCCCGCCGTACTTCCATCGCAACGTGATGAGCGAGTTCATGGGCTCGATCCTCGGCGTCTACGAGGGCAAGGCCACCGGGTTCGTTCCGGGCGGTGCGAGCCTCCACAACCGCATGACGCCGCACGGTCCCGATGTGAGCGTGTTCCGGCATGCCTCGGACGCGTCGCTCGCGCCGGCCAAGCTCGACAACACACTGTCGTTCATGTTCGAGACGCAGTACCCCATCGACCTCGCGCCGCAGGCGGTCGACGCGCCGTGGCTGCAGCACGATTACGCGGAGTGCTGGCGCGGTTTCGAGCGCGGGTTCGACGGGCGCTGAACCGCCCGCCCTACGCCTTGGCGATGGCCGCCGTAGCGAGGTAGGTCACCGCCGCTATCCCCGCCGCCGCCGGCAGCGTGATCACCCATGCGATCACGATGCGCTGCGCTACGCTCCAGCGTACCGCCGCGACGCGACGCGCCGCGCCCACGCCGACGATGGCGCCAGTGATCGTATGCGTCGTGGACACGGGAACGCCGAGGCCGGTCGCGAGAAAGAGCGTGATCGCGCCGCCCGTCTCGGCGCAGAAGCCCTGCACCGGCTTCAGTTGCGTGATGCGCGAGCCCATGGTCTTGACGATGCGCCATCCGCCCATGAGCGTCCCGAGCCCCATCGCGGCCTGGCATGTGATCACGACCCAGAACGGCACGTGGAACCCGCCCTCGAGCATGCCCTGCGAGTAGAGCAGCACCGCAATGATGCCCATCGTTTTCTGCGCGTCGTTGCCGCCGTGCCCGAGCGAGTACGCCGCGGCCGAGAAGAGCTGCATGACCCGGAAGCGGCGGTCGACCGTCCACGGCGTACGATGACGCACCGACCAGCTCACGATCAGCACGATGAGCTGCGCCAGCACGAAGCCCATGAGCGGCGATACGACGATGCCGGCCGCGGTGATGGCAAGTCCCTTGAACACGACTGCGCTCAGTCCCGCCTTGGCGATGCCGGCGCCGGCAAGTCCCCCGATCAGCGCATGGCTGCTGCTCGACGGGATACCCAGTCCCCATGTGATGAGATTCCACACGATGGCGCCCATCAGCGCGCCGAAGATGACGGCGCCGTCCACGATGCCGGGCGCGATGATGCCGGTGCCGACCGTCTGCGCGACGTGCAGGCCGAAGACGGCGAACGCGATGAAGTTGAAGAATGCCGCCCAGATGACCGCCGTCTGCGGCCGCAGCACACGCGTGGCGACGACGGTGGCGATGGAATTCGCGGCGTCGTGCAGGCCGTTCAGGAAATCGAAGGCGAGCGCGACCACGATGAGCCCGACCAGCACGGGCATGGCGAGCGCGGTCGCGTCCATTCGCTGCCGGGGCTAGACGTGCTTGGCGGTGATCGACTGCACGGCGTTGGCGATGTCGTCGCACTTGTCGACGACGTTCTCCACGAGCTCGTAGAGCTCCTTGCGGTCGAGGTAGGCGATGGTGTCGATCTCGCCGTTGCGCACCTGGACGCGCAGGTTGGTGAGCCCCTGGTCGAACGACTCGTCGGCGCGTCCCTCGATGTGCCCCACTTCCTCGCACAACGCGAAGATCTCCTTGTGGTCGCGTGGGACCGAGTCGAGGTAGGGCATCACGGTGCGCAGGCGCTCCGCGCTCGCCACGATCGCGTTGGCCATGTCGCACATCTCGCGCGGCATGCGGTGCACGTCGTAACGCGCAATGCCCTTGGCAGTGTCCTCGATGAGGTCGACGGCGTCGTCTAGCTCGTGTGCGAGGTGGAGGATGTCCTCGCGGTCGATGGGCGCGTTGAACGTGCGGTTGGCCGCGATGAACACCTTGCGCGCGGCCTCGTCGGCTTTCATCTCGATGGCGCGGATCGAGGCGACGTGCGCCGGAATGTCGGCGTCCTCGACGATCATCGTGCGCAGCTCCTTGGCCGCCTCGAGGATGTGCGAGGCCTGCTCGCAGAAGAGGACCGTGAACGATTCCTCGACCGGCATCAGTCGTCCGAAGAGGTTGAGTGCCATGCGAACGCCGCCTCCTATCGCTCCACCGCGTGCGCGATCCACTGCGCGGTGAGCTTCTCCTGCACCGCATTCTGCTTGAGGCGCAGATCCAGCGCGGGGAAATCGACCTGGTCGAGCGGCTGATCCTGGTTGAAGCAGGAGAACACGTAGGTGACCTTGCCGGTGGCGGGATCGCGATGCGGCTGCAGGCACTGCGCGCAGATCTCCTTCATCATGCACTGCATCGGCGAGTTGAT
>CAZIZD010000272.1:0-6428 GCA_964543615.1 uncultured Alcaligenaceae bacterium
CGCACGCGGCGATCGCAATACGCCCACCGTGCTCGACCTCGCGGGTCTGCGCTGGTACGGATGGGACGGCGCGCAGGACAACCTGTGGGCACAGAGCCTGCGGCCCATGCTCGACCCGCGCGAGATGGGCGCGGACCTCGCGCACGTCGCCTCGCGCATCCGCAACGACGCCGCGCTCAAGGCCGCATACAGGAAGGCGTTCGGCCACGCACCGGGCCGCGACGACCAGGCGGTCGCGGTGGATGCCTCCAAGGCGATCGCGGCCTACCTCGAGACGCTCGCAAGCCCGCGCTCCGCGTTCGACGACTTCCGCGACGCGCTCCTGCGCGGGGACAAGGAGGCGATGGCGAGGTATCCCGTGCTCGCGCAGCGCGGCCTCGCGATCTTCGTGGGCAGCGGCAAGTGCACGACGTGCCACGCGGGTCCGCGCCTGTCCAACGGCGAGTTCCACGACGTGGGCGTCCCGTTCTTCGTCGAGCCGGGGCGCGTCGATCCGGGCCGTTACGGCGGCATCAACAAGCTCAAGGCGAGCCCCTACAACCTGCTCGGCAAGTACAACGACGACCCGCGCAGGCGCACCGCGACGAGCACGCGGCACGTGGCGCTCGAGCACCGCAACTACGGCGAGTTCAAGGTGCCGTCGCTGCGCAACGTGGCGGAGACCGCGCCGTACATGCACAACGGAAGTCTCGCGACGCTGCGCGACGTCGTGCGCCACTACTCGAATCTCGACGTCGACCGTCTGCACGCCGACGGCGAGGCCATCCTCGTGCCGCTCGGCCTCGACAAGTACGACGTGGACGCGCTGGTGGCGTTCCTGGAGACGCTCTAGGGACGCCGCGACCGGGGTTGAGCGGCGTCAACTTCGCGCGCAGCGCGAAGGCGGATCATCGACGACTCGAACGTTAGGAGCGCCGCGATGAAGCTCACCGACATGCTGTCGTCCGAACACCGCGTAATCGAGCAGGTCGTCGCCGCGCTCGACGCCGCCGCCAGTCGGCTCGATGCCGGCGAGCGCATGCGGCCCGGCTTCTTCGAGGACGCCACGCGCTTCATCGCCGAGTTTTCGGACGGCTGCCATCACGCGAAGGAGGAACGGGTGCTGTTTCCCGCGCTCGCGCGCCAGGGCCTGCCCACGGATTCGGGGCCGGTCGCGGTGATGCTGTACGAGCACGACGAAGGGCGTCGCCTCACCGCGGGAATGCGCGAGGCGGCCGCGAAATTGGCGTCGGATCAGGCGGGCGCAGCCGATCTCACGGCCGATTACGCCCGCGCCTACGCGGCGCTCCTCGCCCAGCACATCTTCAAGGAAGACAACATCCTCTTTCCGCTCGCCCTGCGCGTCATCCCCGCGGCCGATTGGGGCGCCATCGGGGAGGAAGCGGAGCGCATCGAGCGGGCCGAGGCCCCGGTCGGCCACGCGCCCTACCTCGCCCTCGCGCGCAAGCTGTGCGAAGACGCTGGCGTGGATCCCGATGCGCTTCCGCCGCGTGTGGGCGGACTGCCCTGTCACGCGCGCTAGTGAAGTTCCGATCGAACCCGCCTACGGTCCCGCGTCGTCGTACGAGACGTAGGGCCCCGTCCCGCTGTGCGGCGCGTCGGCCGCGCGCACGAACGCGCCCGAGCGCACGTCGAACACGTGCACCTCGCCATCCTCGATCACGTAGTGCCATCCGTGCAGCGCGAGCCCGCCCGCCTCGACGCGCTCGCGCACCATCGGATATCCCATGAGGCGCTCGAGCTGCAGCACGACCGCGCGCTGCTCCGTGCGCCGCAGCGCCTCGTCGCTGACCTGCACCGGCAGGACCGCTTCGCGGCCGAGCTCGAGCCAGGCGGCGAGGTTGACCGCCTGCGGCCTGGGCGGATCGTACAGGGCACGGATGCCGCCGCAATGCGAGTGCCCGCAGACGACGATGTGCGAGACCTCGAGGTTCAGTACGGCGAACTCGATGGCGGCGGCCGTGCCGTGGTAGCCCGCCGACCCGTCGTGCGGAGGTACGAAGGCACCGACATTGCGAACGATGAAGAGCTCGCCGGGGCCGGTGCCCGTCAGCAGATAAGGGACGATGCGCGAGTCCGAGCACCCGATGAACAGGATGGTCGGATGCTGGCCTTGCTGCACCAGCGTCCGGAACTCCTGCGCGACCCCCGGGAAGGTGTGCTCGTGAAAGCGGCGCAGCCTTTGCAGAAGATCGTCCAACGCAACGCTATTGCAGGAGCGGCGTGTCGGCGCCGTCGAGGTCCACGCCTTCGATCGTCGCCGCGCCCGCGAGCACGCGGATGTACTGGCGCAGAGCCGTGACGAATGCCTGCCGTTCCAGGGTGCGCGCGACGGCACCGCGCACGGCCTCGTACTCCGGCAACGTTCCCGCCTCGCGCTCCACGATCTCGACGATGTGAAAACCGTGCCGCGTCTGCAACAGGCGCGGCAGGACGCCGAGACCCGCATGCTCGAAGACATGCTTGCCGAATTCTGGCGCGCAGTCGGCCATGGTGATCCACCCGAGGTCGCCACCCTGCGCACCGCTCGGGCAGTTGGACAGCGTGCGCGCCGCCTCGGCCACGCCGCCGCTCGCGCGGAGGTCGATAAGCGCCGCTTCCGCGCGCCGGCGCAATGCGGCCACGTCCACACCGGGCGTCACGGCGAAGAGAATGTGCCGCACGTGCGCGCGATCGCCCTGCGCATACGAGCGCGCGTTCGCCGCGAAGTAGCGGCGGCAGGCCGTCTCGTCGGGAGGGGGGACGCGGACTTCGCGATCGATCAGCGCGTCGATGGCCGCGGCGGCCGCGTCGCTCACGATGCCGTCCTGCGCAGGCGCGTCTTCGCGGCGCAGCAGTCCGGCGCGCTGCGCGGCCCGGCGCAGGAGCTCGGTGCACGCACGCTGGCGCAACTCATCGGCAGTGGGCGCTTCGCCTGCGGCATGCAGCGGCACGCCGTCGATCCTGGCAACGTTCATGGCGGGACCCTCAGGAAGGAAGGTTGAGCCGGCGCGCGCGCACGACCTGGTAGGGGCGCGCGAGGTAGGCGATCGTCGCGAATCCGCTCCACACGTGCACGAGTCGCGTGAACGGGAACAGCAGGAACAGTGTCATGCCCAGCACGAGATGCGCCCGGAACACCCACGACACGTTGGTCACGAGCTCGGCCGCGCCGGCGCGGAACGTCACGATGCGCTGCACCCACTCCGACAGCGCGAGCATGACGCCGCCGTCGCTGTGCTGCAGCGAGAGCGGCAGCGTGCCGAGGCCGAGCACGAGCTGCAGCCACAGCACGACGAGGATCAGGATGTCCATCGGCTTGCTCGTCGTCCGGATGCGGTCGTCGGCCAGGCGCCGGTACAGGAGCATCGTGAGCCCGACGAAGCACAGCGACCCGGCGAGGCCGCCCGAGATCACCGCGAGGCGCTGCTTCGCCTGCACGGAGATGAAGTGCTCGTAGAGCGCGTGCGGTGTGAGGAGCCCGGCCGCATGCCCGAACAGCAGGAACAGGATGCCGATGTGGAACAGATTGCTGCCCCAGCGCAGCGAGCCCGTGCGCAGGAGCTGCGAGCTGTCGCTCTTCCACGTGTACTGGTCGCGGTCGAAGCGCGCGATGCTGCCCACGACGAAGACGGTCAGGCAGATGTACGGGTAGTACCCGAAGAGGAAGGTGTCGAGGTAGCTCATGGTCACTTGCCCACGAAGTGAACGGGTTGGGCGGCGCCGGGCTGCGATGGAGGCCGCGACTGACCTTGGGACGAGCATCCTGCAAACGCAGGCGGCTCGTCCCAGGTCGCGTCGAGCGGCTCCTCCTGTGGAACCTTGACCGCATGCGCCTTCTCGCCCGCGAGCTCGAGGGCGGCCCCGAGCACGCTCGCGTAGGCGCTGTTGCGCTCGTCGAGCGCCGTGAAGACGCGGTTGACGATGTGCGCGATCTCGGCGAGCGCCGGGCGCGCCTCGCGCGGCGGCTGCGTCGAGACGTACTCGAGGAAGACCGGAAGGTAGTCGGGCATCTCGTGCGGGCCGAGGAACAGGCCCGCGCCTTCGTACGTCTTCACGAGATCGATCATGGCGGGGCCGCGCTCGCGCGAGTCGCCGTGGACGTGCTCGAAGAGATGCAGCGAGGTGGCACGGCCGCGGTCGAATAGCGCCACGTAGGCGCTCTCGCTGTCGAGGCCGTCGTCCTCGAGGAGGCGATCGACCAGGCGCAGGAGCTCGACGCGTCGCGTGCGCGGGATCGACCGATCGTCCTCGAGGGCGGCGCCGATCTCGGGCAGCCGCGCGCGCATCGCGCGGTCGGGGTAGCGCAGCAGGTACGCGAGGATGCGCAGAGCGCGTGGCAGATGGGTTTCGGTCTTCATGCGCTCACCTTGATCGGAATGGTGCGGCGCTTGCCGCTGCCGAACAGGCTCGCGTCGGTGGAGCCCTCGGAGCAGCCGTTGCCGAACGAGAATCCGCAGCCGCCACGCACGTCGAAGGCGTCCTCGGCGTACTCGCGATGCGTCGACGGAATGACGAAGCGGTCCTCGTAGTTGGCGATGGCCATCGTCTGGTACATCGTTTCCACCTGCGCCTGCGTGAGACCCACCTGGTCGAGCGCCCGGGTGTCGACGCGGCCGTCGACGTGCTTCGCGCGCTGGTAGGCGCGCATCGCGAGCATGCGCTCGAGCGCGCGCACGACGGGGGCGGTGTCGCCCGCGGTGAGCAGGTTGGCGAGGTACTTGACCGGTATGCGCAGCTGGTTGACGTCGGGGATCTCGCCGTTGATGCCCACGTGACCCGCATTGGCCGCCGCGGTGATCGGCGACAGCGGCGGCACGTACCAGACCATGGGCATCGTGCGGTACTCGGGGTGCAGCGGCAGCGCGACCCGCCAGTCGACCGCCATGCGGTATACGGGGCTCACCTTGGCCGCTTCGAGCCAGTTGTCGGGGATGCCGTCGGCGCGCGCCTGTGCGATCACCGCCGGATCGTGCGGATCGAGGAAGACACCGAGCTGCGCTTCGTACAGGTCGCGATCGTGCTCGACGGAGGCCGCCTCGCCGATCTTGTCAGCGTCGTACAGCAGCACGCCCAAGTAGCGGATCCGCCCGACACACGTCTCGGAGCACACGGTGGGCTGACCCGCCTCGATGCGCGGATAGCAGAAGATGCACTTCTCGGCCTTGCCGCTCTGCCAGTTGTAGTAGATCTTCTTGTACGGGCAGCCCGACACGCACATGCGCCATCCGCGGCACTTGTCCTGGTCGATGAGGACGATGCCGTCCTCCTCGCGCTTGTAGATGGAGCCCGAGGGGCAGCTTGCCACGCACGCCGGGTTGAGGCAGTGCTCGCACAGGCGCGGCAGGTACATCATGAACGTGTTCTCGAACTGGCCGTAGATGTCCTTCTGCACGTCCTCGAAGTTGACGTCGGCGGAGCGCTTGGCGAACTCGCCGCCGAGGATCTCCTCCCAGTTCGGACCCCACTCGATCTTCTCCATCCGCTGCCCGGTGATGAGGCTGCGCGGGCGCGCGGTCGGCGCCGCCTTCATCTCGGGCGCCGACTGCAGGTGGTCGTAGTCGAACGTGAAAGGCTCGTAGTAGTCGTCGATCTGCGGCAGGTTGGGATTGGCGAAGATGCGCATCAGGAGCTTCCAGCGCGCGCCCTGGCGCGGCTCGATGCTGCCGTCACCCTTGCGGACCCAGCCGCCGTTCCACTTGTCCTGGTTCTCCCACTCCTTGGGATAGCCGATGCCCGGCTTGGTCTCGACGTTGTTGAACCACGCGTACTCCATGCCCGGCCGGCTGGTCCACACGTTCTTGCAGGTGACCGAGCAGGTGTGGCAGCCGATGCACTTGTCGAGGTTCAGCACCATGCCGATCTGCGCGCGTACCTTCATACCGCCTCCCTTTGCGCCGCGGCCGGTTCGTCGAGCCAGTCGACCTTGGCCATCTTGCGCACCACGACGAACTCGTCGCGGTTTGTGCCGATCGTGCCGTAGTAGTTGAAGCCGTAGGAGAGCTGCGCGTAGCCGCCGATCATGTGCGTGGGCTTGAGCACGATGCGCGTCACCGAGTTGTGGATGCCGCCGCGCGCGCCGGTGATCTCCGAGCCGGGCGTGTTGATGATCTTCTCCTGCGCGTGGTACATCATCACCATCCCGGGGTTGACGCGCTGGCTCACCACTGCCCGCGCCGCGATCGCGCCGTTGATGTTGAAGAGCTCGACCCAGTCGTTGTCGACGATGCCCGCGCGCTTGGCGTCGTCCTCGGACAGCCAGATCACGGGGCCGCCGCGGTTGAGCGTGAGCATCATGAGGTTGTCGCTGTACGTCGAGTGGATGCCCCACTTCTGGTGCGGCGTGATGAAGTTGAGAAGGATCTCGGGGTTGCCGTTGCCGCGCACCTGGTGGATGCCCGACGTGGTCTTGAGATCGACCGGCGGACGGTAGCTCGCGAGCCCTTCTC
>CAZIZD010000273.1:0-6427 GCA_964543615.1 uncultured Alcaligenaceae bacterium
GCTCATGCGCCAGGGCCTGCAGCGATTCGTCCTCGACACCGTCACGCCGCTCAATCGCGCGATCGGCGACGCATGGATGCGCGGCGAGCTCCAGGTGTTCGAGGAGCACCTCTATACCGAGCAGCTGCAGATCGCGCTGCGCGCGGCCGTCAACGCGTTCCCGCGGCACGCAGGGTCCCCGCGCATGCTGCTCACCACGTTTCCGTCGGAGCAGCACGGGCTCGGACTCCTCATGGTCGAGGCCCTCGTGGTGCCCGAAGGCGCGCTTTGCATCTCCCTCGGCCCGCAAACGCCGCTCATGGACATCCGGCGTGCCGCCATCGCGCACAAGGTCGACATCATGGCGCTCTCCTTCTCGGCCGCCTTTCCCCTGCGCCAGGCCACCGACGGGCTCGCCGTGCTGCGCCGCGAGCTGCCGCCGCACGTGACCCTGTGGGCGGGCGGCGAAATGACCCGGCGCGTGCGCAAGACCCTCCCTGGGGTGGTGCTCATCCCGGACCTGGCCTCCACCATCGCCGCGCTGCGGGCGTGGCGCACGTACCGGGTGCCCGCGACTGCGTGAACATCCGGCCCGTTGCGGCATTCCGTATACTAGGGAATGCTCTACGGAGACCTATTCAAGCAATTCGAAGCCGTTCGCTGGCGCCTCGACGAGGACGTGCCATGGGACGCGTTCGACGCGTCGCGCCTCACCGACGAGCAGGCGCTCACGGTCAAGATGAACGCCATCACGGAGTGGGCCGCGTTGCCCGCGACGGAAATGTTCCTCCGCGACAACCGCCACGACAGCGACTTCTGCGCCTTCATGTCGATCTGGTTCTACGAGGAGCAGAAGCACGCGCTGGCGCTGATGGAATACCTTCGCCGGTTCCGTCCCGACCTCTGCCCGAGCGAAGCGGAGCTCCACGCCGTGCGCTTCGAGTTCGATCCGGCCCCTCCGTCCGAGACGCTCATGCTTCACTTCTGCGGTGAAGTCCGGCTCAACCACTGGTACCGCTGCGCTGCGCGCTGGCACACCGAGCCCGTCATCCAGCGCATCTATGACCTCATCGCGCGCGACGAGGCGCGCCACGCCGGCGCGTATCTCAAGTTCATGAAGCGGGCCATCGAGCGCGGCGGCGACGAAGTGCGCCGGGCGTTCGCGAAGATCGGCGTGCTGATGGCCAGCGCGGGGCGCGCGGGCAAGCCGCTGCATCCCACGAACCTCCACGTGAACGAGAAGCTCTTTCCGAACGACACCATCCAGTGCCGGCTCCCCGATCCGTCCTGGCTGCCACGGTGGCTCGACGAGCAGATCCGCTTCGACGGCATGTGGGAGCAGCGCGTCGTGGGCATGATCCTCACCAATCTCTCCCTGCTGTTCGACCGTACGTTCGCGAGCGTCCAGGACCTAAGCCGCTTCCGCCGCTCGCTCGCCTGACGCATCGCTGGCGCCGATGTGGGTCGCCGTCTACTTCGCAGTGGTGGTCGCGGTGGCCGTTGCCGCGTATGCAGGGGCCGCCGCCTACTCCGTCGCGCACGGCGGCGCAGCCTGGCGGTGGATCGTTGCCTTTCCGCTCACGTATGCGGCGGTGCCGCTGTTCTTCACCTGTTTCTGGATGTTCTTCGGCTGGTGGTGGCGTGCGAAGCGCCCGCCCGGCGTCGGAATGACGCTGGGCGAGCGCATCCGCTTTTTCGCCGCCGAGTATGCGGCCCTGTTCGTCGCGCCGAGGATGATCGCGTTCGCGCGGGTCGCGCCCGATCCGGCCCCCGCGCCTGCGGCGTGCCCCGTGCTGCTGGTGCACGGCATCGGCTGCAACGCGGGCGTTTGGTCGGACATGCGCGCGTTCCTGATCGGCGAAGGACTGGGGCCGGTGTATGCCATCTCGTACGGTCCGCCGTTCGACACCATCCCGAGCTTCGCGCCGCAGGTCGCGGACAAGCTGGCGCAGATCGAGCGTGACACCGGTGCCCGCCAGGTCGTCGTCGTGGCCCACAGCATGGGCGGCCTCGTGATGCGCTCGTACATGCGCGCATTCGGGCCGGAGCGCATCCGCCGCCTCGTGACGCTCGGCACGCCCTTCGCGGGCAGCATGCACGCATGGCTCATGAGCGGCGCTTCGCTCGCCGACATGCGGCCCGGAAGCCCCTATCTTGCGTCGCTCGTTACCCCCACCGACGCCGAGAAGGCCGTGCCCACCGTTTCCATCTGGTCGTGGCACGATACGATGGTCACGCCGCAGGACTCGTCGCGGCTACCCTACGGCGAGAACGTCGTGCTCACCAAGGTTGCGCACAATGCGATGCTGGGCGACCCCGGCGTGCAACGCCGGGTCGCCGAGGAAATCCGCAAGGCGCGATCTGCGTAGCCCAAAGCGTCGACGCGCCACGCGCGTCGACGGTCCATCGGACGTTTTCACCAGTGAATCCCTTTGGTGAGCTGCGCGAAGGCCATCTGCTCCGGTGACAGCTCCTGCTGCTGCGCCCCGCCCTCGCCCTTCTTCCCCTGCGCCGCCGACGAATCCGGGAACATGTTGAACGCGGTGTTGAGCAGGATCTGCGTGAGCCGCGGCGCGGCCGCGTGCGAGATCGCGCCGAATACCCCGAGCCTCGTTGCGATGCGCACCGACTTGTGGATGATGGCCTCGACCACGAGATCGGCCGCCTCCTCCGGCGAGAGCGTAGGCACGTTCTCGTACATCTTGGTCGGCGCGATCATCGGCGTGCGCACGAGGGGCATGTTGATCGTCGTGAAGTTGATGCCCTTGTCGAGGAACTCGGACGCGGCGCAGGCCGAGAAGGAGTCGAGGGCCGACTTCGACGCGACGTACGCCGAGAAGCGCGGCGCGTTCGACAGCACGCCGATCGAGGAAATGTTGATGATGTGGCCCTGGCGCTGCGCGAGCATCGCGGGCAGGAACCCCATGATGAGCCGCAGCGCGCCGAAGTAGTTGAGCTGCATCGTCCGCTCGAAGTCGTGGAAGCGGTCGAGCGAGCCGATCACGCCGCGGCGGATCGAGCGGCCGGCGTTGTTGACGAGGTAGTGGCAGGTGCCGTGCTCCTTCAGCACCCGCGCGACCAGCGCGTCGCACGATGCCAGGTCCGAGACGTCCGCCGTGTACATCCAGCACCTGCCGCCGGCGGCCTCGATCTCCTGCTTGGTCTCGACGAGCTTCTCCTCACCCCGCGCGACGAGAATCACCTTGGCGCCGGCGCCCGCGAGCTTGATCGCGGTGGCCTTGCCGATGCCCGACGAGGCGCCGGTCACGACCACGACCTTGTCCTTGACGCGCCCCGCGAGGCTGCGGTCCACGAAGAGGTCGGGATCGAGGTTGCGCTCCCAGTAGTCCCAGATCTTCGCGGCATACGTCTCGAGGTGCGGAACCTCGATGCCCGAACCCTTGAGCGCCTTCGCGGCTTCGCGGTTGTCGTAGCGCGTGGGCCAGTTGATGAACTGGAACACGTCCTTGGGGATCCCCAGGTCCGTCAGGACCGCGCGGATCATCCGCTTGACCGGCGCGAGCGATCCCAGGCCGTACAGAACCGGCGCCGGAATGAAGCCGAACATGCGCGCGTTGAGACGCATGGTCATCTGCGGCGCATGTCCCGCGCGCGCAAAGATGTTGAGCACCTCGCCGATGCGGTGCGGCTCGGGATCGGTCAGGTGGAACGTCTTGCCGTCGAGCCCCTTCTTGTGCGCGATGCAGTCGAGCGCATCCGCAACGAAGTCGACCGGGACGATGTTGATGCGCCCGCCTTCGATGCCGAGCATCGGGAACCAGGGCGGCACCGCATCGCGGATCTTCTGCAGGAACTTGAAGAAGTAGTAAGGCCCGTCGATCTTGTCGATGTAGCCCGTCTTCGAGTCGCCGACGACGAAGCCCGGCCGATAGATGCGGAACGGGCGCTTGCACTCGTCGCGCACCACCGCTTCGGAATCGTGCTTGGTCTTGAAGTACGGGTGGTCGAGATCCTCGGCTTCCTCGAACATGTCCTCGCGGAACACGCCGTCGTACAGCCCCGCGGCGGCAATCGAGCTCACGTGATGGAGGCAGCCCACGTTGGCGGCCTGCGCGAACTGCACCGCGTGGCGCGTCCCGCCGACGTTCGCCTCTTTCTGCGCCTCCGCACTCGCCTTCAAGTCGTAGATCGCGGCAAGGTGGAACATGTGATCGACCTTGCCCTTGAGCTTGCGCATGTCCGCGTCGGAGACGCCCAGCTTCGGCTTCGCCAGGTCGCCGATCACGGGGATCACGTTCTTCCCCGCCTCGCCCCAGGTCTCGCGCAGGGCCTCGAGCTTCTTCTGCGAGCCCTTGCGCACCAGAACGTAGATGGGCTTGCCTCGCTTGCCCAGGTTGCGGACGAGGAACTGCCCGATGAAGCCGGTCGCGCCGGTCACGAAATACGCCATCGCATCCTCCGGGAATCTTGTCTAATGCGCCGGCGCGTTCGCGCAGCCGGCGGGGGCGGAGGCGATTGTACGCTTTAGTATGATTGCTCTATCGGCGCGCGCCTAGAATGCACGTTCGACACGAGTTACTTTGAGGGAGGGACGCATGCTCAAGAAAGCCCGCGAAGCGGCGGCCGGCAACGAAGGCGGCGACGCCAAGGCATCCGAGCAATCGGTGCTCGAATCCTCGCGCAGCATCTGGCTCGCGGGACTCGGGGCGTTCTCCCGCGCGCAGGCCGAAGGGATGCGCATGTTCGAGGGTCTGGTCAAGCAGGGCGAGGCCCTCGAGTCGAAGACGCGCCAGGCCGCGTCCGACACCGCCGCGGCCGCGAAAGGCGCCGCCAAGGCCAAGGTCAAGGAAGTCAAGGAAGGCGTGGGCGGTACGTGGGACAAGCTCGAGCAGGTCTTCGAGGCTCGCGTCGCGCGTGCCTTGGCCAAGCTTGGCGTTCACACGCAGTCCGACGTCGAGCGCCTCGCGCAACGCGTCGATGCGCTCTCCGATGCGGTGAACGAACTCATCAAGGCGTCCGGGGGCAAGGCCGCGGTCAAGCAAGCCAAGGCCACGAAGCCCGCGGCCCGGCAGGCCAAGGCCGCCAAGCCCGCGGCCAAGGGACCATCGAAGAAGGCTGCCGCGCAGAAACGCGGAAAGAAATCATCGTCCGCGAAGAAGGCCGCCACACCGGGACAGTGACGCGTCGCGCTCCATGAAAAAGCCCGCCTCACCCGGCGGGCTTTTTCGTGGGCGGCCCCGCCGCGCAGGCGGGCCTACTCGCGGTTGAGCTTGTCGACCTGCTTCACGTAGTTGGTCATCGCCTCGTCCGCGCTCATGCCCTTGAGCTTCCCCCACGCGTCGTGCTTGGCACCACCGACGAAGTCGAAGCCGCCGGGGCGGTTGCCCTTGACGTCGCCTTCGGTGGCCTGCTTATAGTACGAGTAGAGCTTGAGCAGCGTCGCGTTGTCGGGCTTCTTCTTGGTCTGCTTGGCCGCCGCTGCCGCGGCTTCGAACTTGGCCTTGAGGTCGTCTTTCTTGGCTGCCGCCATCGCATCCTCCTTGCGGTGTTTCATGCTACTTTAGCGCGAATGCCTCCACGCGCAAAACGCCCGGGCACGACGACGAGCCGCGTGAAGATCTCCGCGGTCGACACCGCGTGGCTGCGCATGGACCGCCCGCAGAACCTCATGATGATCACCGGGGTGCTGCTGTTCGGCGACCGGGTCACGCTCACGCGCCTGCGCCGCGTCATCGACCAGCGCTTTGCCGTGTTCAAGCGCTTCCGGCAGCGGCCGGTCGAGCTGCCGGGCATGTCCTTCTGGGAAAACGATCCGGACTTCGACGTGGCGCGGCACGTCGTGCGCGAGTCGCTGCCCACGCCCGCCGGCCGGGCGCAGCTGCAGGAGCTGGTCTCCCGGCTCGCCACGTCGCCGCTCGATCCCGCGCATCCGATGTGGCAGTTCCATCTCATCGACCATTACGACGGCGGGAGCGCGGTCGTCGCGCGCATCCATCACTCGTACGCCGACGGCATCGCGCTCGTCCGCGTGATGCTCTCCATGACCGACGCCTCGCGCAACGGACCGCCCGCGATGCCATTCGCGCCGCGGCCGCGCAAGCGCGAGGGCGACGACGACGTCCTCGCGCAGCTTCTCGCCCCGTTCTCGGGCGCGCTCGCGACGGCACGCAAGATCGGCGCGACGCTCGTCGAGAAAGGCGCCGACCTGTGGTCGGATCCGACCAAGGCGGTGAGCCTTGCCACGCAGGGCGGCGCATTCACCGCGGAGCTCGCGAAGCTCGCGCTGATGCCGCAGGATTCGCCCACCCGATTCAAGGGCAAGCCGGGGGTGGTAAAGCGCGTCGCGTGGACCGAGCCCCTCCCGCTCGATGACGTGAAGACCATCGGGCGCGCTCTGGGCGCCTCGGTCAACGACGTGCTGCTCTCGTGCGTGGCCGGGGCGCTGCGCGGCTATCTCGCCCTCAAGGGCGACGAGACCGCTGGCGTC
>CAZIZD010000274.1:0-6416 GCA_964543615.1 uncultured Alcaligenaceae bacterium
CCGCAAAAGGGTCCGGCTACGCTCGAACCCAGCTCCAGGACACGGACGCCCGCAAGCGGGCCCGTGACCGACCCTTGTGACATGGGTGTTTCCTCCGGGACGCCTAAGATCTTCCGGCCGAAGGTACCCCTTCGCCAAGAAATGTGTCAACATTTATGTCGACAAATTCGTTGACAATATGCCGCAGCGCACAACGACCACCCGCCGACGCAAGGGAACGAGGACGAAAGCGTCGCCCCAACGCCGCGGCGCGGGCGGGGATCGATTGGTGGAGGCCCTGCGTGACCGCATCTCCTCGCATGCCATCCCACCCGGCGCGAAGCTGCGGGAGGCCACCATCGCCGAAGAGTTCGAGGTCTCCCGCGCGCGCGCGCGGGAGGCGCTGGCCGAGCTCGAGCTGCGCGGCCTCATCGAGCGGACGCCGAACCGGGGCGCCGTGGTCTGCAGGCTCGACCTCGCGCAGGTCTTCGAGATCTACGACACGCGAGAGGCGCTCGAAGGCCTCGCAGTACGGCTCGCAACGCAGAAGACGCGACCCGAGGCGTGGCAGGAGTGGGTGGACAGGCTCGCGCCCGGCGGACCCTGCGAGCGGATGCTCCGGACGGACGATATCGAGGGCTACTTCCGCGAGTACGAACGACTGCGCCGCAGGATCATCGAGGCAGCGGAGAATCCCGTACTCGCCGGGATGCTCGACAGCATCCTCGAGAAGACGAGGGTGATCATGCGCCGCGTGCAGATCCTCCCAGGACGCGCGGCGGTGGGCCTCGCGGAGCACCGGGCTTTCGTCGAGGCCATGCGCGCGGGCGACGCGGAGCGCGCAGAGCAGTTGCGACGCGAGAATATCCGCAGCGCGATCCGAACGCTCAAGCGCTTCCAGGCGTTCATTCTGTAGCGCCCATGTCCGTCCGCACTGTGCGCGCGTTCGCCGGGATCGATGCTTCGCGCATGCAGGACTTGTCTACAGGCACGCGAACAAGGAGAGTTCCATGGCAAGAAAGGAAATCCGTTCCGAAATCACCGGCTCGCTGTGGAAAATCCTGAAACAGCCTGGCGAGCGCGTGACCGACGATGATCAGCTCATGATCCTCGAGTCCATGAAGATGGAGATCCCGATCCTCGCCGAGGCAACCGGGACCATCGTCGAGCTGACCGTGACCGAGGGTTCGCCCGTCGCCGAGGGGCAGGTGGTGGCCGTGCTCGAGGTGGAGTAAGGCCGGCGGCGTCGGTCCCGCGGCCTGTACTGAATCAGTACGTCCCGTCCAGCACCGCGCCCTGGCTCCTGAGCGACGAGCGCAGCACGCCCGTCCGCACGCTGCGCACGTCGCCCTGCCAGCCTTCGTCGAGCGCGCACATGCCGGCCGCGGTGCCCGCGGCCTGGCCCATTGCCATGCACGTGCCCATCACGCGCGCCGAGCTGTGCGCCTCGCGCGTGGCGGAGAGACACCGGCCCGCGACCAGCACGTTGCGCACGTTCCTGGGCACGAGGCATCCGTAAGGGATGTCGTAGGAGCCGCCGTCCTTGATCGACGAGCGGATGTGGTCGGTCTCGCTGCCGTGCACGTCGAGCTCGTGAGCACCCTTGCCGATGCCGTCCTCCCGCTTGACGGCGTTCATGATGTCGTCGCGCGTGAGCACGTATTCGCCGACGATGCGGCGCGTCTCCCGGATGCCGATGCGCGGCGCGATCCCCGAGTACACGGCGTTCTCGAATCCGGGAACGTACTTGCGCATGAACTTGACGCCGAGCTCCACCTGGTCGAGGAGGTCGGGCAGGGCGTTGCTCAACTTGCCGGTCTGCGTGGCGTCGAGGTAGCCGATGCGGGTCGAGTTGATCGAGACCTCGCGCCGCTGCAGCGAGATGGGGGTCACGGCGATCATCGACGACTTGTACATCTCGCCGTTGCGGATTGCCTCCTGCATGAGCGGTCCGTCGGCCACCAGGAACACCTTGGCGAGGCCCTGTCGCGCGAGGCCGTCGGCGGCCTGCTGCTTGGTCATGCCGCGATCCTTGTACTCCGCGAGGCCGAAGTGCTCGGGATGCTCGCGCACGAACTGCAGCAGTCGCGGCGCGTCGACGCCCTGCATGCGATAGACCATCGTCACGGGCTGCAGGTTGCCGCTCGCGGCGTCGCCCATCTCCCACGGGGCGCCGGCGGCTACGGCGATGTCGGCGTCGCCCGTGCAGTCGATCACCACCTTGCCGCGCAGCAGTGTTCGCTGCGATTTGTTGAGGACGATCACGCCGCGCACCGCGCCGTTCTCGACGACGACGTCCTCCGCGAAGGTGTACAGCAGGAGGTCCACGCCCGCCCGCCGCACCAGATCGACGACCGCGAGCTTCATCACCTCGGGATCGATGGCGACCACCCACAGGCAGCGATGGTCGTCGATGGGGCCGATGTAGCCGCCGCGCTTGTCGCACTCCGCGAAGAGCTCGCGGATGATGCCGCCCACCACCCATTCGCCACGCGACGAGAGGCAGCCGTCGATGGGAATGCCCGAGAGCATCTCGCCGCCGATCATCGGACCCGCATCGACGAGCACCGTCTTCGCGCCGATGCGCGACGCCGCGATGGCCGCTGCCACTCCGGCGCTGCCTCCGCCGAGCACGACGACGTCGTAGTCCTGCTGCTGGATGAGCTGACTCATTGCGAATGCGCCCTTTTCAGGAAGGAATGGAGGCGGCGCCGAGTGCGAGGCCGGTGCCGGGATCGAACAGGAAGACGCGCGACGGATCGACGCGCAAGCGGATGTGCGCACCGGGATCGAGCCTGAGTCCGGGCTCCGCGCGGCAGCACAACTCGAGGCCGTCGCCGGCGCGTGCGTAGACGACGAGGTCCGGACCCGCGAGCTCGGTCAACTCGACGACTGCCGGGATCTCGCCCTTGTCGTCGAGGGCGATCGCCTCCGCTCGCGCGGCCAGCACGACGTCGCGGCCGGCATGCGCCGCTTCGGAGGCGCCGATCGCGATCGTGACCCCGCGGCCCGTGAAGCGGAGGCCGCTGCCGTCGCGCGCGAGCGATCCGTCGATCCGGTTGATCTCGCGCTCTCCCACGAAGTTGGCGACGAACAGGTTCTGCGGGCGGTTGTAGATCTCTTCGGGCGTACCGTATTGCTGCAAGCGCCCGCGGTCGAACACGGCGATGCGCGTGGACATGGTCATCGCCTCGGACTGGTCGTGGGTCACGTAGACGATCGTTGCGCCGAGCGCTGCATGCAGCGCCTTGATGTCCTTGCGCATGCGGATGCGCAGGCGGGCGTCGAGGTTCGACAGCGGCTCGTCCAGCAGGAACACCTTGGGATCGCGCACCATGGCGCGGCCGAGCGCGATACGCTGCTGCTGTCCGCCCGACAGCTCGCGCGGATAGCGCGCGAGGAGGTCGGCCACGCCGAGCTTGCGCGCGACGTCCTCCACCTTGCCCCCTATCTGCTGTTCCGTGAGCGCCCGCCCGCGCGCGCGCAACGGAAACGCGACGTTCTCGAACACCGTCATGTGCGGATACAGCGCGTAATTCTGGAAGACCATCGCGATGTCGCGCTTGTCGGGCGGCAGGTCGTTGACCCGGCGCTCGCCGATGTACACGCTGCCGCTGTCCGCCGGCAGCAGTCCTGCGAGGACGTTGAGCGTTGTGCTCTTGCCCGATCCCGAGGGACCGAGCAGCGACACGAACTCGCCGTCGCCGACGGCAAGGTCGAGGGCGGCGAGCGCCTCGACGCTGCCGAAACGCTTGCCGACGCCTTCGAAGCGGACGCTGCTCATGGGGCCCCGCCGGGCCGCCCCAAGGGGCCCAGCCCCCTGGGGGGAGGCGGCGCGCAGCGACGCTTCGGGGGGATCATCCGGGCCCCGCCGGGCCGCCCCAAGGGGCCCAGCCCCCTGGGGGGAGGCGGCGCGCAGCGACGCTTCGGGGGGATCACCCTTTCACCCCGCCCCCGGTCATGCCGCTCAGGAAGTACTTCTGGAAGATCACGAACACCACGATCACGGGCACGATCGACACCATGGCCGCCGCGGTGAGCGGCCCCCACTCGCGGCCGAAAAAGCCGAGGTAGTTGTAGATGGCAACCGGCAGCGTGCGCACGTCGTCGGACGAGTTCATCGCGACCGCCACCACGAAGTCGTTCCACGCGAACGTCAGCGTGAAAAGACCTGCGGCGATGAGACCGGGCGCCGAGAGAGGCAGCACGACCTTGCGCAGGGCCGCGAAACGCGAGTACCCGTCGACCATTGCCGCGTTCTCGTACTCGGTCGGGATGGTCTTGAAGTAGCCATACAGTACCCACACGGCCAGCGGCAGCTGGTACGCGGTGTACAGCAGCACGAGGCCGGTGAGCGTGTTGGTGAGGCCCACGAGCGCCAGGAAGGTGAACGTGGGCACGGTGAGCGAGGGCAGGGGAATGCTCATCACCGCGACGATCACGAACATCACCGGTCCCTTGCCCTTGAACTCGAAGCGCGCGAGGGCGTACGCGGCCAGTGCCGCCAGGATCACGCACAGCGCGACCGTAAGCGCCGAGACGACCGCGCTGTTCCACAGGTACTTGTGGATGCCGGTGCCGAAGAGCTGGGCGTAGTGCTCGAGGGTCGGCGGCGACGGCAGGAGCGACGGCGGATACTCGAGGATGCCGCTCGGCGACTTGAGGGACGTCGACAGGCCCCACAGGATGGGAAAGAGCGCCGCGATGCAGACCGCAAGGGTTACCGCGACGTTCACGCTGCGCCGGAGCAGCGCCCGTGTGCGCCACGTGATCTCGATGCCGCGTGCCGTTCCGCCGCTCACGCTGCGACTCCCGTCTGCCGTTCGCGGAAGAGCCGCAGGAGGACGGCGATCAGCACGAGGTTGAACACGAGCACGAGCACCGCCAGGGCGTTGGCGGGACCGAGCCGGAAGTCCGCAAAGCCCATGCGGTACATGGTGAGGCCCATGGTCTGCGTCGCGTTGTTGGGACCGCCGCCCGTCAGCACGAGCGCGAACGTCAGCACGTTGACGAAGTGGATGGCGAGGCGGATCAGCGTGATGAGGATCGGCACCCGCAACAACGGCAGCGTGATCCGGCGGAAGCGATACCACGCGCTCGCCCCGTCGATGCGCGCCGCGGCGTAGAGCTGCGGCGAGATGCCCTTGAGCCCGGCCATGAGCAGGATCATCGCGAACGCGCTGTCGCGCCACACGGCGTTGGCCACCAGCGCGGCCATGGCGCCGTTGGGATCGGCGAGGATGCTCGCGTCCCCCATGCCGAAGGGCGCGAGCATGAGCGGCATCACGCCGCCGTCGCGCGAGAAAATCCACTTGAGGAGCAACGACCCGACGAGCATGGCGATGGTGTAGGGCACCAGCACCACCGCTCGCACGAACACGTTCCACCGGGTGTCGCGCTCGAGCCAAAGCGCGAGCGCGAAGCCCACGGCCAGCGTCACCGCGAGCGAGAACACGGTGAAGAGGAACGTGGCCATCAGGCTCTCGCGCACGATCGGCGAGGTCAGCACGCGCACGTAGTTGTCGAGGCCGACGAAGCCTGCGAGCTTGAAGTAATCGGCCTTGTGCAGGCTGTAGTAGACCCCGATCCCGAGCGGCACCGCGACCATCACCGCTTCGAGCGCCAGCACTGGCGCCACGAAGCGGTAGGGGTACCAAGGGGAGTGCGGCGAGAGCATCGGCTACTGGCGCGATGCGAACGTCTTCTCGGCCTCCTGCATGGCCTCCTTGGGCGTCTTGCCGCCGACCACTACCCGTTGCACTGCCTGGTTCCAGTCGGCGTCGAAGCGCGCGGTGTTGCACTCGAGCGGCACCATGAAGCTCGACTTCGACCAGCCATCGACCACGGCCTGCATGTAGTCGAACTTGGGCTGGCGCATCGCCGGCTCCTTCCAGATGGACATGCGGGTGGGCACCTGCCCGCCGGTCACGGACCACGCGCGCACGGAGTCCTGGTTGATCATCCACTCGACGAACTTCGCGGCTTCCGGCGCGCGCTTCGACTTGGCCCACACCGCGGCCCACCAGCCTTGGACCTGCTGCGGTCCCGGCTTGTCCGCGGTCCAATTCGGCCAGGGCAGGATGCCCAGGTTGTCGCCGCCCCACTTGGCCTGGCTTGCGACCTGGGAGTAGCGCGCGAATGGCATCACCGCGATCGCGTAGCGCCCGGCGGTGAACTGGTCGGCGACGTCGTCGACGTGGTTGGCGATGATCTCCTTCGGCATCGCGTTGTACTTGTTGATCATGTCGACGTGCCATTGCACCGACCGCACGCCGACGTCGTCGGCGTAGTTGGCCTTGCATGACGCCGTCCAGGGCAAAGCCCGCGAGGTACTGGGGGAGGTCCTTCGCGGCGGCCCGGCCGGCTCGACATCTCCAACGAGCGAGTCCAACGATCCAACTCCTGACTCGTCCGACCCTGAACCCCGAACGCCGAAC
>CAZIZD010000275.1:0-6374 GCA_964543615.1 uncultured Alcaligenaceae bacterium
CGCGGTTTTCAACCAGTCGACGAAAGCGACGACCTCGGGCTGCGCGATCGCATGCGGCGCAGGCACGGCGTAGTAGCCGCGCGGCGCGTCGTAACGCGTGCCGAACGGCGCCACGAGGTGGCCGCGCTCGAGCGCGCCGGAGATGAGCGGAACGCGCCCGAGCGCCACGCCCTGCCCGTCGATCGCGGCCTGGATGACCTGGTCGTAGAGCGAGAAGCGCAACGAGCCCGCGTGCTTCACGTCGGCCGCACCGTTGGCCGCAAGCCACGCAGACCAGTTGATCCAGGGCACGCGTCCTTCGGGGTCGTCGAGATGGAGGAGGACATGCCGCGCAAGGTCGGCGGGTGTCCGGATCCTTGGTCCGCGTTTCAGCAATGCGGGACTCGCGACCGGCATGAAGCGCTCGCCGAAGAGGTACGTGGCGCCTTCGGGCGCGCGCGGATGCGCGAGGTAGCGAATCGCAACGTCGACGTCGCCCTTCGCGAGATCGACCACGCGATCGTCGGCGGACACGTACACCTCGATGGCCGGATGCGCGGCGCGGAAGGCGGGCAACCGCGGGATGAGCCACAGCGAGGCGAACGAGACGGTGGTCGATACCGCAAGACCCGGATGGGCCGGCGGCGCCTGCAACGCCTCCGCCGCGGCAGCGAGCTCGCGCAGCATCTCGGTGACCGTGCGGTGAAACGCGGCACCCGCCTTGGTTAGCGCCAGCGCGCGATGGCGGCGCTCGAACAGCGGGACGCCCAGCGCCTCCTCGAGCGCCTTCACCTGGCGGGACAGCGCCGATTGCGTGAGGAACAGCTCCTCCGCGGCGAGCGTGAACGAGAGCCTGCGCCCCGCGGCTTCGAAGCCGCGGAGGAAGTCGAGGGAGGGCAGGCGCCTCAGCACCTTATGCATGCGTACACTTCATGCAGAACATTCGGATTGGTTGCTTGAGGCCGGGCAGCGGCAGTCGCAGACTGCCTTCCATGGCGATGGAAGCAGGCAACCGATGCCTGCATCACGCTCATGTTAAAAGGAGTCGCCCATGTTCGCAACCACGCTCGACCTCGCCTCCCATCAAAGCCTCGCGCTGTCGGACATCGAGGGCACCGCGCTCGCCGTCACCCACGGCACGCTGTGGGTCACGCAGGAGAACGACACCCGCGACGTCGTGCTCGGTCCCGGCGACCTGTGGATGGTCGAGCGCGACGGCCTCACCATCATCGAGGCGCAGAACGACGCGAGCTTCCGCGCCGTCGGCCACGCCTTCGAGCGCGAATGGAAGGCCGCGCACGTGGGCCCGTGGTGGAGCCGCCTCGCGGATGCGCTCGAGTCTCCGTCACACCGCGTGCCGTACTACTGACATGCCGCTCGTCACTGTCACGACCCGCGCGGGCAGGACCCCCGCGTGGAAACGCGCGGTCCTCGACGGCGTTCATCGCGCCCTCGTAGCGTCGGGCGTGCCGGAAGCCGATCGCTTCCAGCGCGTCCTCGAACTGAACGCGGACGATTTCGTCTTCGACCCGCGCTATCCCGACGCGGCGACACCGCGCACCGGGGACTTCGTGCTGATCGAGATCCTGTGGTCGGTGGGCCGCAGCGTCAAGGTCAAGCGCCAGATGCTGGGCTATCTCACCCATGCATTGCGCGAGGCGCCCGGCCTCGATCCCGAGCACGTGATGGTCGTGTTCAAGGAGACGCAGTGGGAGAACTGGGCGTTCGCAGGGGGACGGCAGGTCCACGTGTAGTGCATTCACGTCGCCGGCGGACCAACCGCACGGACCCCGCCGTTGCATGCGCAGTCGTGAAAACACGGGTTGCTGCGCCCCGTTGTCCCGAATAGACTCGCGCGTCGAACCCAATGCGCGCCTTCCTGCTCGCGCGTTGCCCGTGAACCCTGCGCGAGGTGCTCCATGAATTCCTGTACGTTCTCGATACTGGTTGCTGGCCTTGCGGGAGTGATGGCGATCGGCGCGCATGCGCAGCAAGTCACCGGCACGCTCGGCGCGCCCACCGCGACCACCACGATTCCCGGCAACCAGCTTCCGCCGCCGCCGCCGGCCTTCGGCGGCGTGATCACGGAGGACGCGAAGACCTCCAAGCCCTGGTGGCCGCCGACGGTCGTGCCGCCCAAGGGCGCGCCCAACGTGCTCCTCATCATGACCGACGATTCGGGCTACGGCGTGCCAAGCACCTTCGGCGGCGTGATTCCCACACCCACGCTCGACCGCGTGGCGAAGAACGGACTGCGCTACACGCAGTTCCACTCGACGGCGCTGTGCTCGCCGACACGCGCTGCGCTCATCACCGGCCGCAACCATCATGCAGTCGGCTTCGGGCAGGTCAGCGAGTTCGCCACGGGCTTCCCGGGTTACGACTCGGTGATCGGCACCGACAACGCGAGCGTCGGACGCATCCTCACCGACAACGGTTACGCGACCTCGTGGTTCGGCAAGAACCACAACACGCCGGCGTTCCTCTACAGCGCAGGCGGGCCGTTCGACCAGTGGCCGACCGGCATGGGCTTCCAATACTTCTACGGCTTCATGGGCGGCGAGTCCGACCAGTGGACGCCTTACCTCTTCCGCAACACGACGCCCGTGTTCCCGTGGACCGGCAAGAAGGACTACAACCTCATCACCGACATGGCGGACGAGGCGATCCGCTACATGAAGGAGCTCGACGCCTCCACACCCGACAAGCCCTTCTTCGTCTACTACGTGCCCGGCGCCACGCACTCGCCGCATCACCCGACCAAGGAGTGGGTCGACAAGATCAGCGCGATGAAGCTCTTCGACCAGGGATGGGAGAAGCTGCGCGAGACCATCTTCGCGAACCAGAAGCGCCTCGGCGTGATTCCGCCCAACACGCAGCTCACGCCGTGGCCGGCCAGCCTGCCCAAGTGGGACTCGCTGTCCGAGGTGAAGAAGAAGATCGTGATTCGCCAGGCGAACGTGTTCGCGGCCTACACCGCCTACAACGACCACGAGATCGGCCGCCTGATCCAGGCCGTCGAGCAGATGGGCAAGCTCGACAACACGCTCATCATCTACATCAACGGCGACAACGGCACGAGCTCCGAAGGCTCGATGATGGGCACGCCCAACACGATGACCGTCTACAACGGCGTGCTGGAGCTGCCCGAAGTCGAATACCTGCGCTACTACGAGTCCTGGGGATCGGACGCCACCTATCCGCACATGGCGGTGCCCTGGGCCTGGGCCTTCGACACGCCGTTCAAGTGGGTGAAGCAGGTCGCGTCGCACTTCGGCGGCACGCGCCAGGGCATGGCCATCTCCTGGCCGGGCCACATCGACGACGTCGGCGGCATCCGCTACCAGTTTCACCATGTGATCGACATCGTCCCGACGATCCTCGAGGCCGCGGGCGTGCGCGCCCCCGACACCGTCGACGGCATCAAGCAGAAGCCGATCGAGGGCGTGAGCATGGCCTACACCTTCAAGAAGGCCAATGCGGGCGTGCCGTCGAAGCGCACGACGCAGTACTTCGAGATGTTCGGCAACCGCGGCATCTACAAGGACGGCTGGTACGCGGCGACCACGCCGCCCGAGCCGCCGTGGCTCGTCGGCACGGCCAAGCTGCCGGACGTGCTCGACTACAAGTGGGAGCTCTACAACATCGCCGAGGATTATTCGCAGGCCAATGACCTCGCCGCGAAGATGCCCGACAAGCTGAAGGAGATGCAGGCGGCGTTCGTCGCGGAGGCGAACCGCAACCAGGTGTTCCCGCTCGACAACTCGGTGCTGCCGCGGCTCCTCACACCGCGGCCCAGCGGGACCGCCGGCCGCACCAACTTCACCTACCGGGGCGTGAACCCCGGCATCCCGGTGGCCAACGCGCCGAGCCTGCTCAATCGCGACTACTCGATCACCGCCGAGGTCACGGTGCCGAAGGAAGGCGCCGAAGGGATGATCGCGACCATGGGCGGACGCTTCGGCGGCTACGGGCTCTACCTGCAGAAGGGCAAGCCCGTGTTCGTCTACAACCTGCTCAATCTCAAGCGCACGCGCTTCGAGGGCGGCGTGGGCGGCGAGGATTGGCTCGGCAAGTCGTTGAAGCCCGGCAAGCACACGATCGTGTTCGACTTCAAGTACGACGGCCCCGGTCTCGGCAAGGGCGGCACCGGCACGCTCAGCGTGGACGGCCGCGTGCTCTCGCGCCAGAAGATGGAGCACACGATTCCGTTCCTCATGTCGATCGACGAGTCGCTCGACATCGGCCTCGACACGCGCTCGCCGGTGGACGAGAGCTACAAGCTTCCGTTCCGGTTCAGCGGCACGATCAACAAGGTCACCTACGATATCAAGCCCGTGCAACTGACTGCCGAGGACCGGCACACGATGGAGCGCGCGCTCGCAGCCGCGCGGGACACGCCCGGACCATAGCGCGGTCCACTGCGGGAAACGCGCGCGAAGCGGCTCAGAAGCGGACCGCGCGTCCCCGCTGCTCGATGGCGATGCCGCCGAGCGCGACGCGCAACGCCGGCGGCACGCCGGGATGCGCGGCGAGCGCCGTGCAATGCTCGACCAGCGCGCGCAGGAGGTCGCCGCGGCATTCGTCCTGCGCGTCGCGCGCGAGACGTGTAAGCAGCCACAAGAGCGGCCCCAGCAGCGTCTCCGGATCGCGTTCGGCGGCGAGGTCAGTGCAATGCACGCTCGTCTCCCGCCGCCGTTCCGAGGGTGTCGCGGGCGTGCGCCTGTGCGCGTATGGTATCCCACTGACGCGCGAGCCTCGCGCAAATCGTGCGCAACTCCGCCGAGAGGCCGGTGAACGCCGACATCCGCGCGAGATTCGCCGCCACCCGATCCGCGTACGCAGCCGCGGGATTCTGCGTGTAGCAGCTCATGAGGCAGAGCGTGCCCGCGATCACCGCCTCCGGCCCAAGTCCAGCATCGTCTGTATCCAGAACGTCGCGCATCGCCGCTCCTCGGCACCCAATGCGCAAATGATAATCATTCTTATTTGCGTGTCAAGGGCTGCCGCAAGCGAACGCGCGGTGGGCACGCAATGAAAAACGCGCGGGACGCATGGCCATCTGCCATGTCGTGCCGCGCGCGGCGGCGTGCGCGAACGCACGCCACACAAGGAATGTAGCCAGGAAAGGCTACGATTTCGTGAAAGCGCTCACGCGCTGCGACCGAGCATGCGCGCGAGCGTGTTGTCGCGCAGCGCCTTCCAGTGGAAGACCGTCGCGGCGACGTGCACGCCGATCAGGATCATCATCGTGTTGCCCAGGACCTCGTGCACGTCCTCGAGCTGGTGTGCCCACGCCTTGTCGACACCCACGAACGTGGGCAGCGCGAAGCCGAGCAGCGCCACCGTCTTGCCGTCCGCCTGCATCATCACGATGCCCAGGATGGGCGACGCGATCATGAGTGCGTAGAACGTCCACTCTACCGCGTGCGCGGCGGTGCGCTGCCATGCGGGCGGGGCCGGGACGATGGCCGGGATCGCGTTGCCCAAGCGCCACGCGAGCCGGAACCACACGAGCGCCAGCACGACGATGCCGACCTGCGCGTGCCAGTCGCGCAATGCGCGGCGCAATCCCGATCCCTTGGGCGCCACGTCGGCGAACTCGATCAGCGCGAGGGACGCGACGATCAGGATCGCCATGCCCCAGTGGAGTGCCCGCGCGAGCGCGCCGAACGACTGGCCGGTGTTGCGCAGCGCCATCGCGTCAGCCCTTGGTGAAGACGATCTCGCCCTTCTTCTCGCGCACGTGAACCGTGTCGCCGGCGCCGTACACGCCACCGAGGATCTCCTTCGCGAGCGGATTCTCGACCTGCTGCTGGATCGCGCGCTTGAGCGGCCGCGCGCCGTACACCGGGTCGAATCCCGCCTGCGCGATGGCCTTGAGCGCGTCGTCGGTCACGTCGAGCTTGATCTCGAGCTTGCGCAGGCGCTCCTCGAGCCCCTTGAGCTGGATGCGCGCGATGCTCGCGATGTTCGCCTGGTCGAGCGGATGGAACACCACGATCTCGTCGATGCGGTTCACGAACTCCGGCCGGAAGTGCTGCTTCACCTCGGCCATCACCGCGATCTTGATCACGCCCTGGTCCTTGCCCTCGTCCGTGAGCTGCTGGATCTTGTGCGAGCCCAGGTTGGAGGTCATCACGATCACGGTGTTCTTGAAGTCCACCGTGCGGCCCTGGCCGTCGGTCAGGCGGCCGTCGTCGAGCACCTGCAGCAGCACGTTGAACACGTCCGGGTGCGCCTTCTCGATCTCGTCGAGCAGGATCACCGAGTACGGCTTGCGGCGCACGGCTTCCGTGAGGTAGCCGCCCTCCTCGTAGCCCACGTACCCCGGCGGCGCGCCGATGAGCCGCGCGACCGAGTGCTTCTCCATGAACTCGGACATGTCGATGCGG